>DASXMJ010000088.1 GCA_036495685.1 Candidatus Binataceae bacterium
ATTGGCGCTCCGCTGCGGCGGCTTCGCTTGCCTTCCTGGTCATTGCCGCGGCCGCTGGCCTCATCACCGCGGGCATCCTGGATAGGATACGGAAATAGCTATGCCATCGCACCCGCCTTTTGATCGCGGCACCGGCGGGGCGACTGTGGTCCAAACGGTATCCAACCCCAGGTAACCCGAGACAATCTTCACGCACGTCGATCGGCGAAAAGGCTTGAATTTCCCGACTCAGGCGATTTCAGGTGACGGTCGCGTTTACCTTCGAGGTAATTGTCACCCGCGAAATCGTGGTCCATGCTCAGGTTGATCGATCAACCTGATCACAGGAGGTAGCGACCAATGTCAGCACAGGAAGAGATAAAACGGGCTGTCGACCAGATCATTGCGGCGGCGACCAAGGGAGATTTCGCGCCGTTCATCACCGCACTGGATGACGACGTCGAGATCTTCGACCATGTCCCGTATCGCTTCGACAACAAGGAGAGCTTTCTTGAGTACCTGCAGAGTACGGTGGCGGGAGCGGAATCGACCACCTTCTCGTTCCATCAGCCCTCTTACCGAGCCATCAACGAAACCACCGGCGTGATCAACTCCTATGATCGCCTGGCGACCACACCGAAGGGCGGGGGCGCTCCCCGAGTCCAATCGGGACGGACCACGATGGTACTGGCCAAGCGCGAGTCCCAGTGGAAGATCGTGAGCGCGCACTTCTCTCCGCTTCCGAAGGAGTAGTGGAACGACGGGCAAAAGGGCGGAGCGGAATCGCCCTGCCCTTTGTCAAAACCCCACGCGCCTGACGTGCGGCGGGTTGGAACTCGCGGTTTACACGCGCGCCTGTGGGAAAATGCGCAGGAAGTTCTCGGAGTAAAATTTGTTGCGAACGGTCTCGGGCCGATCGCCGAGCGCGGTTTCGAAGCGGCTGATCGGATTGCGCCCGCCTTCCCTGTGCGGGTAATCGCTCGAAAAAAGATACAGATCGGGGTGCGACTGATCGACGAACGCGCCGACTTCCTCGAACACGTAGGGCGTGAAAGCCATCTGCTCGATGATCTGCTCAGACGGCTTGCGCTTGAAAGCGGCTATGCTGGTGTCGGTCTTGCGCCAGATTCCCACCGTCCAGTCGAGCCGAGTGAGCATCGCCGGTACCCATCCCGCACCCAGTTCGATTGCCGCCCCGCGCAGCGCCGGGAACCGCTCGAAGACGCCGTCGATGAGCATCATCGATATAAAGGTCTCGATCGCTTGATGCAGGATCGCCATGTCCTTGGTGCGCAGGTTCTCCCCGCCGCCCATCCAGTCCTTCACCGGCGGTCGCCCGTTGTTCATCCATTCACTCGCCGACTGCAGCGGTGCGCCTCCGACGTGCATGACGAACGGGGTATCCGCCTCGACCAGGCGGGCCCAGAACCGATCGAACGCGATATGCCCCGGCGCTTTGTCGCCGCAGACACGATGCGGGATCCAGATAGCTTTCAGCCCCGAGCGCAGCGCAAACTCCAGCTCGTCGAGCGCGAGCTCCGGGTCGTCGAGCGGGACCGCCGCGATGCCCATCAGGCGTTCGTCGGCTGAACAGAAGTCGACCATGTGGCGGTTGTGTGCGCGCGCCGCCCCGTAGCGCAGCTTCGGGGCAATCCTGGTGTTGGCCGAAAATGGCATAGCGAGGCTGTGGGTCGCGAACACCAGCTGTTTTTTGAAACCCAGCAAGTCCAGCGCCAGCGTGCGCTGGCGGCCGTCGAACGCGCCCAACGCCTGAATTTCCTTTGATCGCTCGATCAAGTGGTCGCCCATCGCGAGCTGTTCTGCGATGTGCTCTGGGGTGTGGTGTCCACCGCGCGCCATTATCTCGGCCACTTCTTCATCAGTGACGAGCGAGGCGCCGTAACTCACCGCCGGCATCTCGTCGCGCAGCCCCGGGTCGGCATACTTCTGGAGAAAATCCGGAAGCTCCATGATGTGGCTATCGGCGTCGTAGAATGCGCGTTGCTCGGGTGCGTAGGTCATGAAAATTCCTCTGCAGATCTTTGAGTCCTTGGCCTAGAGCGATCTAAGCACTAACCGGGACCAGCGGCCAGAACCAGGCGGACCGCCAGATAAGCTGCGCACCCGGGCTGCCTAGTTAAGGATGCGCGGTTGCGACCACACCGCGGACCCGGCCCGAACCAAAAGGGCGGAGCATTTCTGCTCCGCCCTAAGAATTTCCCGGCCGCGTCCTACTCTCCCGTGACGCCTTCGGTCACAGTACCATCGGCGCTGAAGGGCTTAACTGCCGTGTTCGGGATGGGAACGGGTGTTACACCTTCGCCATGGCGACCGGAAACCTTGCGCGCTTGTGGCGCGGCTTAAGATTTCCGACAAACTGAATGTAGGGTCTTCGTAGAAGTAATCAGGAGCCTCGGGTGCAATTCCTGCTCGCGGGACAGGTTCGGCGTAGCGATAGACAACTCCGAACCTGGATGGCCCGCACGCTATCCAATCGATACTCAGTGAGTAATCGAATTGAGAAAGCGATGGTCAAGCCGCACGGCCGATTAGTACTGGTCAGCTCCACATCTTTCAATGCTTCCACCTCCAGCCTATCAACGTCCTTGTCTAGAACGGGCCTTTAGGATCTTGCGATCGGGATACCTAATCTTAGGGTGGGCTTCCCGCTTATATGCTTTCAGCGGTTATCCCTTCCGGACATGGCTACCCGGCTATGCAGCTGGCGCTACAACCGGTCCACCAGAGGTCCGTCCGTCCCGGTCCTCTCGTACTAAGGACAGCTCC
>DASXMJ010000089.1 GCA_036495685.1 Candidatus Binataceae bacterium
CCGGCAACGTTTAGGTGATCTCGAATCCGTTGCGGCCTGTCGAACACCGGAGCCATCGAGAGCGCGTTGCCAGCGGAAGATGCGCCTCCGATTCTGGGAGCAATTCTGACGGGCCCACCTCTACCGCCCCCACCAATTCCACCGGCTGGGAGAACGCTGGTGGGCACAAGACACGCAAGTAGACAGACTGCGAATCCGACCAGCTCAACGCTTACTTTCGCCATCGCCCCGCCCCACTCCGTCCCTGGAGAATTTCAGGCACCGCGAGGTTTCTTTGCGAGGACAAATATTGGAATGACTGAGGCCGCGACGTGGGTTCTGGTCGGTGCTTGCAGATAGGCGGCTATCGCCACGTGGCTGCCATCCAGAGACCTATTATCATTCGCCCGACGAACTAGGGGAAGGATCTTTTTCCAACGATGGTGGTGAGCGTTGTTCCACCTTTGGTTTCCTTTCGCGTCGGTCAGGGTTGTCGACGGCGGCAGCGATGAGGCAAAACTAGGTTTGACTTTCGCGATCCATTGACACGTCATCGATGGAGCTCATGAAAGGGAACCGGGGTGTTGTCGAGGAGGGGTTCTCGCCCAGCCTTTCACTCGCATACCCTCGCAACCTTCCCCGCGAGAGGATTGTTGTACTCGGGCGATCGATCGGAAAATACTCGGGCTGACGTTCGGAGGCTTTCGGCTCCTTCGGAAACCTGTCTCCGAGCTTTGCCTTGAGGTAGGACGGTCATGGCCATCTCTGTCGCGGATATGCGGTGCACACCGGAGGGTCATTTCACGGTCCGGTGGGGACAACCAGAGTACACCGACTGGATCGACGAGAGCATGTCGTGGAAGGAGACGTGCTATATCGGCGACTGGTCGTTCTTGTGGGAGCGCCGTTTTCGCGGCCGCGATGTTCTCAAACTGTTTTCCGATGTGTCGGTGAACAGCTTCGCAAAATTCGCGGTTGGGCAGTCGAAGCACGTAATTCACTGCAACGAGGCCGGCAAGATCATTCACGAAGGGATTCTAAGCCGACTTGGCGATGAGGAATTCATGCTGTTCGGCCGAGGCGGCTTCTGGGTCGACTACCAGCTGCGCCATGGCCGCTACCGCGCGACATCGGAACCGGACGACTGGTTCAATTTTCAGGTCTCCGGACCGAATGCGCTTTACGTGGTGGAAAAGGCCGCAGGACAAAGTATCCGCGATATCGCCTTCATGTACTCGGGAAAAATCCGCATTGCGGGCCGTGAGGTTCTCGCGCTGCGACAGGGAATGGCCGGCGAAGTCGGGTACGAGCTGCAGGGACCGTCCGAATACGCGCGCCACGTGTATGAGGCTATTCTCGAGGCCGGGAAGGAGTTCGGGATCCGGCGTCTGGGCGGGCGCGCGGCCTTCATCAACCATCTTGAAGCATGCTTCCCGACGATCGTTACCGACTATCTGCCTGCGATATTCGAAGACGACATGGCCGAATATCTGACGGAGTTCAAAGCGGCGATGCCCGCCTACGCCGCGACTTTCAATATCGCCGGCAGCTTCGACGCGGATGACATCAGCGCCTGGTACCGCAGCCCGGTGGAACTGGGATGGAAGAATCGGGTCAGGCTTGACCACGATTTCATCGGCCGCCGCGCGCTGGAGGACGAGCTCGCTCGTCCGCGGAGGGTGATTCGGACGCTGGTGTGGAATCCCGAGGACGTGATCGAGGTGTACGCGTCTCTGTATCGCGCAGAAAAGCCCTATCACTATATGGAAATCCCCCGCGACCAACGAGGGTTCATGTACGCGGACAAGGTCACGCGGAGAGGGCGACCGGTCGGAGTCGCTACCTCGCGCGGCTACAGCTACTACTTTCGCCAGATGCTGTCGCTTTGTGTTATCGACGTGGATTGTAGCGAGCCCGGAACCGAGGTTACGGTAATCTGGGGTGAACCTGGCGAGCCCCAGAAGGAGATCCGGGCGCAGGTCGCCGCAGCCCCCTACAAGAAGGACAACCGGCGAATCGACGTTCGCAACCTGTAATTCTGATTCGATTCCGGGCCCCGCGACCAAGCGCGGGAAAGGACTGATACGGATGGATAGGCAGCTGAGGACGAAGGTCGCATTTTCAGGCTACCGAAGACCGCTGGCAGGCACCCAGCCCGACTACTTGCATCCTTCTTACGTCTCGAGCCGCAAACGGGCACCGTCCAAATCGTTGATAGCAATTCCAGCCACCCTGACTGAACTCACCGGCCCTCGGTTTGCCTCCGAGGAAGTAACTACAGGCGAAAGCGATTTGACGCGCCAGCATGGCGGCGCACCGCTCGGCGAACGAATCATCGTGAATGGCCAGGTGGTCGATGAAGATGGCCGCCCGGTCGGCGGAACTCTCATCGAAATCTGGCAGGCGAACGCGGCGGGCCGTTATGCGCATGAGTCCGATCAGCATGATGCGCCACTCGATCCAAACTTCAGCGGCGGCGGACGTCTGATAACCAATGGTGACGGTCGGTACTCGTTCACAACCATCAAGCCCGGTGCATATCCGTGGGGCAATCATGACAATGCGTGGCGGCCGGCGCACATCCATTTCTCGATATTCGGTCCCGCTTTCGCAACTCGACTGGTCACGCAGATGTATTTTCCAGGCGATCCGCTGCTCGCTGCAGACCCCCTCTGGAATTCGATCGCGGATGAGAACGCGAGGAGTCGACTGGTGAGTGCGTTCGACTGGGAGACAACCTCGCCGGGATATGCGCTTGGATATTGCTTTAACATCGTGCTGCGCGGGCGCGAGCAGACACCGATGGAGGAGTGACGTGCGACTTGCCGCGACACCGTCGCAAACCGTTGGGCCGTTCTTCGCGATTGGCATGCACACCGTCGACATCGCATTCGAACCCGCTGGTGAACGGTTGACCATTCAAGGTCGGGTGCTCGACGGAGACGGTAACGGGGTAAATGACGCTGTCATCGAGACCTGGCAGACGGATTCTGCTGGCCGCTACGCGGACCGTTCTTCGCGTGGTTGGGGCCGGGTGGTTACCGACGCTTCCGGAACGTTCCGGTTCTCGACCACCAAGCCCGGTCGACTGATGGGCGTGGGCGATGTGGTCCATGCGCCACACATCGCGGTCGCTATTTTCGCGCGTGGCCTTCTCAAACATCTCTTCACCAGAATCTACTTCCCCGACGAACCATCAAACGCGACTGACCATATACTTGCCTTGGTGCCAGACGACCGCCGAACGACCCTGATCGCTCGACCATCCGGTCCCAACCGTTTCGAATGGAACATTGTCCTCCAGGGCAAGGATGAGACTGCGTTTTTTGAGTTCTGAGGCATGAGTGCTCACCCACCTCTGCTCGATCCACTGTTCCGTGGGCCGATTGCGGTTCTCTTCAACGACGACCATCGCTTGCAGCGGATGCTCGATTTCGAGGCGGCGCTTTCGCGGGCGGAGGCTAAGGCGGAGGTAATTCCGGCAGCCGCCGTGCCGCTGGTCGAAGCGAAGTGCCGGTCCGAGTTGTTCGACTTTCAAGCGCTAGCGAATGCTGCGGCGAGCGCGGGCAACCTCGCGATACCGATGGTCCAGCAGCTCACCGCTTTGGTGGCAGCTGAAGATCCGGGGGCGGCAAGATTTGTCCACTGGGGCGCGACTAGCCAGGACGTCATCGACACGGGATTGGTACTGCAACTCCGGGAGGCGCTCAATTGGATGGAGCCTCAGCTTCATGCCCTCGGTAATTCAATTGCGAAGCTGGCGGATCGGCACCGCGCGACGTTGATGGCGGCGCGGACCCTGCTACAACAGGCGCTGCCAACGACGTTCGGGCTTAAAGCCGCAGGATGGCTTGACACCCTCGCGAGGCACCTTATGCGCCTGCGCGAGATTCGGGGAAGAGACTTGACGCTGCAATTTGGCGGCGCCGCGGGGACACTCGCGGCTCTCCGCGAAAAGGGAACTACCGTTGCCAGCGCGCTGGCGCAGGAGTTGAACTTACCGCAGCCGGATGCACCGTGGCATTCACACCGCGATCGCTTCGCGGAAATCGCGGCAGTCCTCGGTCTGCTGGCGGGCACACTTGGCAAGATCGCGCGCGACGTAACCCTGCTGATGCAGACCGAGGTAGCGGAAGTGCGAGAACCTACCGGCGACGATCGCGGCAGGTCATCGGCAATGCCACATAAACACAATCCGGTGGGCTCGGTCGTCGCATTGGCTGCCGCAACTCGCGTTTCGGGCCTGGTCTCCACAATGCTCACCGCAACTATCCTGGATCACGAGCGGGGGGTAGGCGGGTGGCATGCCGAATGGGAGACACTGGCCGATATCGTGACTCTAACCGGCGGCTCTCTCCTTCAGATGAGCGGCGTCGTTTCTGGGCTGCAGATTGACAGCGACGCAATGTTGAAAAATCTGCAGCGGACGCATGGGCAGATCATGGCCGAAGCGGTTGCAACGGGACTGGCGGAACGCGCGGGCCTCGCCAACGCTTATCTCATAGTCCAACAGGCGTGCGCGAAGGCCGCTGCCGAAGGTACAGAATTACGTGACGCGCTCACCAGCGACACTCGGGTGACACGAGCACTACCGGTCGCAGATCTCGATCGCCTCTTAAATCCGCGGAACTATCTCGGATCGTCCGAGAGGTTAATCGATCGCATACTCGAATCGTGGCGTGCAGCCAATGACTATTCGACGGACTAAGAGACGCGACAACAGAAGTGGCGATCCCACGCTCGAAAAAGGACTCGCGATTCGGCGCAGGGTGCTTGGCGAAGAACACGTTCGCCGCGCCATAGAGGCCTCGACCGAGTTCGATCGAGATTTCCAGGACTTCATCACGCGTCAGGCGTGGGGCTCCATCTGGACACGCCCGGGCCTCGACCATCGCACACGCAGCCTAATAACGATCGCGGTTTTAGCCTCCCTGGGGCACGAGCACGAATTGGCACTGCACGTACGCGCCACGCGCAATACCGGCGCGACCGTGGAGGACATTCGCGAGGTCCTCATGCAGGTGGCCGTGTATGCGGGCGTTCCTTCCGCCAACGCGGCCTTCAGAATCGCCAAGGCGGAGCTGGGTATCCAACGCTCCCGACCTGACGGCTCTCGAGCCAAGCGCTAGAGGCGTATCCGGACCTGAGAACCCGTTCATATCGGCGACTTCCCATCACGCCTGTGAGTGTGCCGCCGGGACCCAATTGGTTGGCAGACCCCCGCGAGCTCGAAACGAACTTGCCCGTCGCACGACACGGCTGGTTGCGTATTCTGCGAGGAACTCTTCGCGTAGGGCCCGCAAGGTCAGTCCTGTTTGGTGGCGGCTCCTCAGCCAAGAGCGTCGATACTCGAACGACAAGAGCCCCTCAAGCGATCACAGCCGCCTGGAGACGATAATGATTACGAAACCGCGAACCACAGGACGTTAACGCAGGAGACCAGATCGTGATCTCGCATGCTAAGACGCTTGCTCTATCCGTCTGCGATGACTTAGCGAAAGTTGAATGACTTGCGAAGTTGATAGCGAACCGCAGCGCGAGATTTACACGAGGGATTGGGTACATTTCACGATCGAATACCAAGGAGGATGGTGGAATCGATGAACATCAATGCCTTATCAGTGGCTGGACTTATAGCGTGTACTCTCGTCACACCTGCTCGTTCGGCCAGAGTGCCGGATCGAGAGCAGCCCGCGCGCCAGAAATGGATCAACTAAAACCCGTGATTGGGACCTGGGCGTGCTCCGGCGGCGTCTTCGAGACATCGCTCGGTCCGACGCACCCGACCAGTGGAACGCTCGCTTTCAATCCTGAACTGGATGGCATTTGGGTCGGCTTTACCTCTGAGCGGTAAACATGGCGCGGAAAAGCGCGGGAGCGACCCAATGTGATTGGAGCTCGGTTTCGAACCGACGACCTCCTGCTGGCAAGCACTGGCGTAAGAGGACTAAGTACCGGCCAGTTCAATGGGTCGATGCAACGTTGCTGCTAAGTGTACGTGCTGGGGTTTGGAATCCCAAGGTCTTTCGAGGCCGCTGATTTAGGCGCTGGGCGATCGCGTTGAGCTGGCGCTGGGTGAACTTCGACAGGTCAGT
>DASXMJ010000090.1 GCA_036495685.1 Candidatus Binataceae bacterium
CCAGGCCGCAGTCTTATTACTAATGATCCGTTCGGCGACGTTATTTTAAACAAACTGGCGCTTTGGAGAGGTGCTCTAGACAACCTTACTTTGAATGATGTTCGCTAGGAGATGATTAGTTTAACCTCCCACGACGAGATCACCCTTAGACGAAACATTCGCCGTTTAGTTAGCTGGGAGATTATTTTCTTATGATGGTTCCGAGTTATCGAATAGAGATCGGATAAGCTTTCACCAGCAGGTGCATGCAGAGCGTGCCCTACCAAGGCGAGAATCTGGCTACATCGATTCACATGAGCTTGAACGACTGCGAGCGAAATACTTAAGAGCGAGCGCACCGCGTTCGCCGCCGCGATTGGCCGGGAATATTGGGCTTCGGACCGATCTAGCTGGAAATCTGAGCAGTATGCTTCGTATTTGTTGCTAGCGCTGCCGTCTTCGCGATGATTGTGGAGACAAAAACAGACAACGAAAGTGCCGCTTCACTCACTGGCGCCGGCGGCACCAGCCCGGCCCCTCGAGGTGACGGAGCCGCGCCGACCGACTGGTACGGTGCGAGTGATCGTTCCCCGCTTCGCGGCAGTAATGAGGATGGTTATCGGAATTAAGATTCCTACTTCGGCCAGGGTCATTGCGATCACAGTTCGGAAGATCTGGCTTGCTCGATCTCTTTATCTCCTCTTGGCAAGAGTGGCGTGTCTCCGGTAGCATGTCCGAGTTAGCTATAAAGACGGAGGTAGTGATTTCCGCTCTTTGCGCTCGCTTCAGGCGTCCCTATTGAGTGAAAATTTGAGAGCCGGCCGTTCACCGACCATTCTCCAATAGGCTCCTTTGGCTCGTCATTCTTCGGAAAGCATCAAGAGCGGCAAAGGGCACTCTCGCTCGGAGGAGAATCGGTGCTAAGACTTATTAAGCGGGTTGGCCGTTACGCAGGATTAGATATTTTCCGTGCAAATTCGGATGATTTTCGCTGGAGCCATACGGTCGACGAGTATTACCCTGTCACGCCAGCGGTCCGATGGCACAAAGGAAAGGCGCCGCAGGCGCAGATATGTCGGCAACTGGAGCGCAATCGTGCCGAATATCAGACCTTTCTCGATATCCTGAAGGACAACGCGAGTCTTATCCGTGGCATTTCTGTTGAGCCAACTAACGGAGATTTCGAGTCCCCCTTCTGGAACAATCAATGGTTTTTGGGCTTGGATGCCGCATCGCTCGTCAATTTCATAGCGTGGAAGAGACCCACGCAGTATTTTGAAATCGGCTCCGGTCATTCGACTCGCTTCGCGAAATACACCATCAAAGCCCTTAACCTGGGCACCAAGATTACCTCTATCGATCCGACGCCACGACAGGACGTTGATCGCCTTTGCGACAGAGTCATCCGCCACCCCTTGGAATCATGCGATCTCGCGATCTTTGACCAGCTCGCGGCCGGAGACATCCTTTTCTTTGACGGCTCCCACCGCGCCTTTCCAAACTCCGATGTAGTGGTCTTCTTCTTTGAGGTCATGCCGAGACTCAAACCAGGCGTTATCGTTCATATTCACGACATCTTCGTCCCGGGTGACTACCCAGCGACCTGGGGGCACCGCTTCTACAATGAACAGTATCTTCTGGCAGCAATGCTGATGTGCGAGCAACCGCCGTTCCGAGTCCTCGCACCTATCGCCTTCATCGGTCAAGACGAGGCACTCGGCGCAACCGCGAGGCGCATTTTTGCAGGGTCGGCCGGTAGCCGAGACATTCCCTTTACCGAGGGCGGCTCATTCTGGCTTGAGATGAAAGGGTCTAAACTAGAAGGTCTCTGATTCCAGATCTGCAACGTGCTCTCGTTAGTCTACGCTTGCTGCCTCGGTTTGTATAATAATCGGACATGAAACCAGGGCTCACGATCGGAATGACGCTCATCCATGCGTATGACGATCCGGAAGTAATCGCCGGTCAGGCGACAATCGCCCTGGAGACTATGCGGCAGGCGGCGAGCAATTTCGCGTCTATCTTCGTGCCGATCGGTGGCGGCGGATTGGCAGGCGGAATCGCCTCTGTAATCAAGGCTGTGGCGCCCCGGATCAAGGTATATGGCGTCGAGCCGGACGATTCCGACGCGATGACACGATCGATTCGCGCCGGGCGGCGCATCGCGCTCGAGCGGGTGGGAAGTTTCGCCGACGGCGCCGCAGTGCGCATGGTGGGCGAAACCACCTTCGCGCTGTGCCGCGACTACCTCGATGACTGCATCACGGTCAGCGTCGACGAAATCTGCTCCGCCATCAAGGACGTGTTTGTGGATACGCGAGCAATCCTGGAGCCCGCGGGAGCGTTGGCGATAGCGGGACTCAAGCAGCTCGCGCGCTCGCGTGGCGTTCCGGCGGGGCCTGCTGTCGCGATCGCATCGGGGGCCAACGTGGATTTCGAGCGACTGGGGTCGATTGCGCACCGGTCCGGTGTTGCGGCTCAAGGCAGAAACACCGCGGCGCCCTCAGCTAGCGGCGTAAGTGCAACGCAACCTAAGATCTGAGCCCTTCCCACACGACCAAGCACGACAGTTGCGCGCCACCACCGCTGCCCCGAAAAGGCCGCTCCATACTCCGATCGGGGTTCAGCTGCGGCAAGGGAGAGGATCGACGTCCGCTCAAAAAGCGCGAGATTCTTGTGCGGCGGAACCTGCCAGGTCCAGTTGACGAAGCCTTTACCTAATGGGTGCGGCCGGACAGGCAATCGGCGCAGACACCATATAACTCCATCTTGTGCCGGCGGAGTTGCGCGCCGAGTTGACGGGCGACTGCTTCCTGGAGGCGCTCGATGTTATCGTTTTCGAATTCGATGATCTTACCGCAGCGCTCGCATATGAAATGGTCGTGATGATGTTCATCGACGGCTTCATAGCGGGCCTGACCGTCGTCGAAGTGCCGCTCCTGCAGAAGGTTGCATTCGCGCAGCAGCCTTAGGGTTCTATAGATCGTGGCGTAGCCGACGTGAGGGCTAATTTTCTTGACCTCGGCGTAGAGCTCCTCGGCGCTAATGTGCCGCCCGATTCCGAAAAAGACGCGTGCGATATCGTCACGCTGGCCGGTAGATTTGAGTCCGCGCTCCTTGAGGCGGGAGTGCAGGGTGGCCATCCGCTGTTCCGCGTTGATATGCGGCTTGCGGACGACGACCGTCCGGCCAGTCGCGGCGCTTTCTTCTGCACGCGGCATCGCAAAAGCCTAGCTGGACTGGGTACCGGGCTGCACGACCCGCCGCGCTGCGGGCGATAGATAGAGGGACTCGAGATCGCGGCTCCGCAGGGCGTCGGCCAGTACTTCGAGCTGGTCGGCCGGTGCCATATCGCGGTCGATAATCACCAGGTTTTTTTCCCGCAATCTACAGGCTCCGCCGCGCACGCGGTAGCCGATTTCGCGCAGAATTTTCTCGCGTCTAACCACCAGCCCGACCCGCTCGGCTGCCTCGCACAATTCATCCACCAACTTTAGCATTCGCGATTCTTTCTGCTCGCCCATCTCTCAGAGCCTCTTGAGGAAACCCTAGGCCCGTGGTATCGCGGATTCCAGACCATGAGGGTGCCCCAGATGATCAAGAAACTCTTGGTCGGCATCGATACCTCCCAGCACTCCCGCAACGCGCAGGCCTACGCGTTCCATATCGCTCATCGCCTCAATGCCAGTCTGATCGGATTGCACGTGGTCGATATCGTGTCGATCGAGGGTTCGTTCTTTCATGATATATCAGGCTCGCTGGGTCTGGAACCATATCTCGATTTTTCCACGAAAATGCGCGAGGTCCTAACCGCCCGCGGACGGACGGTGCTGGAGGACTTTGCGGCCGCCGCCGGCCACGAGAAATTACCCGTCGAGACGGTATTGGACATGGGTATCGTGGCCAATCAGATCTGCGAGCGCGCCAAGAGCGTGGATCTGGTCATGATTGGGCATCGAGGCGTCAACGAGCGCTTTTCCAGCGGGCTACTCGGTTCGACGGCCGAGGCGGTGGCGCGCAAATGTCCCCGTCCGCTATTCATCTCGCCGATGAAGTTCCGGGAGGTTCGTCGCCTGGTGCTCGCCTACGACGGCAGCGAGCGGGCTTCCCGCGCGATGCGCGCGGCGGCAGAGTTCGCCAGCGGGCTGGGAACCCCGATCGCTGTGGTCACGGTGGCGCGCGATCAAAAGCCGGGAGAACGGACGCTCGAAGAAGCGCGCAAGTATTTCGAGCCATACTCTCTGCCCGCGGAGTTCAAGTTACTCTCTGGACACGCCAACGAGGAAATCATCAAGTTCATCCGGGAGTATGAGGCCGACCTGCTGTTCATAGGGGCATATGGGCATAGCCGCATCATCGAGATGGTGCTCGGGTCGACCACCGAGTATGTTTTGCGCAACGCACCCTGCCCGGTATTTCTTTCGCGATAGGACCCCCAACCAAAACCCTCATGCCATGCGATCCTGGGACTCACTGCCTGACGCTCTTCTCGGTCCTGCGGGGCAGGTGACGGAAGAATTCATCAAACTGCGACTGCGCGAGTATCGGGGCGCTGCACGCTATCTAAATCAGCTTCCCTATGGCCGCAACTCCAGCCGGACTGACCTGCTCGGGGTGCTGCGCGAAAGCCGCGGCACGTGCAGCACCAAGCACGCGCTGCTCAAGCTGCTGGCGATGGAGCAGCAGATCGAAATTGCGCTGGTCGTGGGAATCTACGAGATGAGCGAGCGCAATACGCCCGGGGTGGGCCGCGTGCTTGCAAAGTATTCGCTTGGGTGCGTGCCGGAGGCGCATTGCTATCTGCGCTACCACGGGATTCGTATCGATGTAACGCGCGCTCTCGCCGAAGGGCCGGCCGAACCGATCGTGCATTTTTTATACGAGGAGGAGATCACTCCGCCGCAGGTCGGAGAATATAAAGTGCACCTCCACCAAGATTTTATCCGTCGATGGCTAGCTCAGCGACGCAATGTCGTGGGGTACGACTACGACGAGATCTGGCGGATCCGCGAGCAATGTATC
Source organism: Candidatus Binataceae bacterium (assembly GCA_036495685.1). NCBI lineage: Bacteria > Candidatus Binatota > Binatia (SeqCode) > Binatales (SeqCode) > Binataceae (SeqCode) > Binataceae bacterium (SeqCode). The sequence continues at coordinate 5,002 of DASXMJ010000090.1, forward strand.
GCCGCGCTGAGCGCGTGACGGCGGCAGGCATCTTCCGCTAAAAGAAACTCAACCCTCCGTTCTTGATCGACGGAGTCCGCCAACTTCCAAGGAGACGCGAAGATGCGAATCGGATTCATCGGATTGGGCAACATGGGCGGCCCGATGGCGCTGAACATGATAAAGTCTGGACATTCGTTGACCGTTTATGACATCCGGCGCGCGGTTGCAGATCCGCATCTGGCAGCTGGGGCAAGATGGGCCGACTCGCCGGCGGCCGTCGCCGCTGAGAGCGAAGTTGTATTCACGTCGCTGCCGGGACCCAAGGAAGTCGAGGAAGTCGCCGTCGGCGAAGGCGGAATTCTGACCAAACTCGCGCGCGGTGCGGTGTATGCGGATCTCTCGACCAACTCGCCCACCGTGATTCGCCGGATTGGAGCCGCCTTCAAAGCGAGGGGCATCGAAGTACTCGACGCGCCCGTTAGCGGGGGAATTCCCGGTGCGCGCAACGCTACGCTCGCGGTGATGGTCGGAGGGGATCGGGCGGCGTTTGAGAGGATCAAGCCAGCGCTTGACGCGATTGGGGACAAGGTTTCTTACATCGGCGAGAACGGCTCCGGTGCGGTCGCCAAACTGGTGCACAACATGATCGCGCTATGTTCAACCCAGCTGCTGGCTGAGGCCTTTACTATGGGCATTAAGGCAGGGGTCGCGCCGGAGGCGTTGCTAAAGGTCGTGCAGGACGGCGCCTATGGCCAGGGCATGCTCCTTAAGGGGACAATGCCGAGGATGGTTTTCCGCGGCAACTTCGATCGCGTGACCTTTGCGCTGCGGCTGGCCAAGAAGGACCTGGGGCTGGCGACCGAGATCGGGAGGGAGCTCAATGTCCCGATGCCGATTGCGGCGCTGGTCGAGCAGGACCTGTTATCGGCAATCGCAAACGGGCTCGGCGAAAAAGATATGACGGTGGCGGTGACTGTGCAGGAGAACCGCGCAAATGTAAAGATTCGGACGTAACGGTATCAGAGACAAGGTTCTCACCGCCCGGGCAACAAAACATCTTCCGTAGGGCAAATTCTGACACAAGGCTTTCGGGGTGCGTTGCTCCTTCGTCCACCGCAAAGTGTGGTTCACATACGGGCGCGGCCCCGATCCCTTGACTCGGCGGACTCCGCTCAGGATGACGAAATGGGATGGCGCTGAAGGTGCGAAGCAGGCGGGCTGATCACCCGATCGAAAAAGTGAGGAGGTAGTCACTCATGGCGAGCGAACTTGAAAAGAAAGGGCTCGAATTGCGGGCCAAGCTCTTCGGCGAGAAACAGGCGCAAGCGGGGCACGAATTTCTGAAGGAGTTCGACGCTGACTTTGCCAATTTTCTCAACGAGCAGCTGTTCGGCGGGATCTGGACCCGCCCCGGGCTTGAGGTGAAAACCCGATCCTTTATCACGATGGCCGCGCTCATGGCGCTGGGACGCGGGCCCGAACTGCGAATTCATATGCGCGGCGCGTTGAACCTGGGTATCAAGCTGGCGGAGATCAAGGAGCTCATTTTCCATCTCTCCCAATACAGCGGCGTGCCCACCGCGGTGGAAGCGATCCGCGCGTTTCGCGAAGTGACTGAGCCGCGGAAGAGCTAGCGCCGACGCGCTTGGATTTCCTTTTCGACGGCCCGATGACCGGCGGTCGGACGCTCGCGCTTGCGCATGGCGCGGGGGCACCGATGGATTCGCCCTTCATGCGGATTGTGGCCCAAGGAGTCGCCGCATCCGGAATCCGGGTGGCGAGATTCGAGTTTCCCTACATGCGGCGGCGGCGCGAGACAGGCCGACGCGGCGCCCCTGATACGCCAGCGGTTCTACTTCAATCGTGGCGCGACGCGATCCAAGAGCTGGGAGGGCCTGACCGTCTGATAGTTGGCGGGAAGTCGATGGGCGCTCGGATCGCCAGCATGCTCGCGGATGAAGTGGCGGTGCGCGGGCTGGTATGCCTCGGCTACCCATTTCACCCGCCGGGAGATCCCGCCAGGATGCGCACCAAGCACTTGGAAGCACTGACAACTCCGGCGCTGATCGTGCAGGGCGAGCGCGACAGTTTCGGAGGTCGTGAGGAAGTTGCGCGGTACAAGTTGTCACGCGAAATACGGATTGAATGGATCACTGACGGCGATCATTCGTTCAAGCCGCGCAAGAGCAGCGGCCGCAGCGAGGTGGAGAATCTTCGCACCGCAATCGAATTGGTCGTGAGCTTTGTCCGGCAATGCTAGTAGCCAGGCAGTGCTGCTTGACGAACGAAGACCCAGCCATCCAGCGACCAAGTTTAAGAACCGAAAGAGACGCTTCGCGCCGCGGCGGGGAGTGTCGTTCTCCACGGCGGATCTCCAGCGGCAATTTCTAGCGAGCGTTCTTCACCCTCAGGGTTGTCAAGGTCCTAACCCAGCGGGCGGGACGCTTGTCGCTGGGCACGATCAGACGTAGCGGGCCTTCGCGGGAATTCAGCGGCTGGCCATCACGATTGTCGGCCACGAGAATGACCTGGTCGGTGAAGCCGGGATCAAATTCCGCTAACGCGAACACGGCCTGATAGCCGTCAGAGCCGCCTGCGACGACGCACATCGTCATGTTCGGTCCGCGCAGCTCCTTGCCCAATGGAGCTCCTGCGCGCCTAAGAATTTCCACTGCTGGCACGCCTTCATACACGACCCTGGTTCCGTGCTCGTCGCTGACGCTGACTTTCGCATGTGGCAGCGCCGCCAAATCTGCCGCGCCGAGTGCGAGTGGGGCGTGGATGTCGCTGCTGACCTCGAGTGACGGAGCGGACGCGCCGCGCGCGAACCCCGCCACCGTCGCGCACGCCACGATCAGGAGGACCGTCGCGCAGCGCGCGGTTCGCATGAGGGCAGGACGCACCTCAGTCTTTCTGAATCATCACTTCGGTCGCCTTTATCACCGCGGTGACCTTGTCGCCCTTTTTGAGCTTCATCTCCTCGGCGCTGTGCTTGGTGATGACCGATTCGACGAGGTTGTCTCCGACTTTGACCGTGATTAGCGCGGTTATCGTCCCGAGCAGGACCTCGGTGACTTCACCCTTCAAATGATTGCGCGCACTGAGTGCCATAGAAAATTCCTCCTGTGCGTTTGGGCCAGCATAATTGTCACATCGCAAGAATAATGGCATATGGTGACGATCGCGCGAAACGCTACGGAGCGCTGTGACAGTCTGACATGAAGAATAACGAATTCCGATTGCCACGCATGATGATCCTTGTCGTCGGCGTGATCCTGCTGTGCTGGTCTCCACTCGCAGCGCACGCCGAGACTCTCACGGTCGCGGCCGCTGCCGATCTCACGTTCGCGTTCAAAGGCGTGTCGGCCCAGTTCCAGCAGCAGAGCACGGACCAACTGCGCATCTCATACGGTTCGTCGGGTAATTTCTTTTCCCAAATCAAGAACGGTGCTCCCTATGACGTCTTCTTCTCGGCAGATGTCCAATACCCGCAAAAGCTCGAAGCGGCTGGCTTGGTCGAGCCAGGAACCATCTACAAGTATGCCGCCGGTAAAATCGTTATCTGGGTGCCTGCCGCCTCGAAGGTCGACCTGGGCCGCGGTCTCAACGCGCTGCTGGACCCGAGCATACGCAAAATAGCGATCGCGAACCCCGAGCATGCGCCCTACGGGCGGGCGGCGGTGGCCGCGATGCGGCACGACGCTATCTATGACAAGGTCCAGGGCAAAGTGGTGATGGGTGAAGATATCGCGCAGACGGCCCAGTTCGTGCAGTCGGGCAATGCCGACGTGGGAATTCTGGCGCTTTCGCTCGCACTCGCGCCGCCAATGAGGGAGCGCGGACACTTCGTGATAATTCCACCCAATTACTATCCGCCGATTATCCAAGCTGCGTGCGTAATCAGGGCGACCAAGCAGCTAGCATTGGCGAAGCGGTTCCTGGAGTTCATGAAACAACCCGCAACCGTCGCGAAAATGGAAGAATATGGCTTTGTCCTACCGACCGCCGTGGCGGACCCCGGGCATCAGAAATGATCGAATGGCGTCCCATAGTTCTGACTTTCAAGCTGGCGGCCGTGGTGTGCAGCGTGCTGTTCGCGATCGGCATACCGATCGCATGGTGGTTGAGTTTTACGAAGTGGCGCTGGAAATTCATGGTCGAGTCGGTTGTTGCGCTGCCGCTGGTGCTGCCGCCGACCGTGCTCGGCTTCTACATCCTGGTCGCGCTCGGCTCCAACAGCCCGATCGGACGATGGTATAGCGATATTTTCGGACACGGACTGCCTTTCACCTTCACGGGGCTCGTGATCGCATCGGTCATCTATAGCCTCCCCTTCATGGTGCAGCCGATGGCCAGCGCGTTTGCGCAGGTGGACCGCAGCCTGATCAACGCGTCATCGATCCTGGGGGCATCAGGGTGGCGTACTTTCTTCAGGATCGTGCTTCCGCTGTCAGTGGGCGGTGTGGTGACTGGAATCGTGCTCAGCTTTGCGCACACGTTGGGCGAATTCGGGGTGGTGCTGATGGTCGGCGGCAACATTCCCGGTGCGACCCAGACGATTTCGATCGCGATTTACGACAACGTGCAGGCACTGAACTATTCGGCGGCCAACCACATGGCCATGCTCCTGCTGGCCTTCGCCTTCATCGCCTTGTCGCTGACCTACGCACTCAACCGCAGGGTCTGGGCGGTGTGGCCGTTGCATCGTTGAGGGGTATTGTGCACGACTTGGCGCAAAAGCGGGATGGAATCCAGCGACAGGCGACTAAATTTATCCGCTGACCCGTTCTCTGGGAGGAAACGGCAGGCGACAGTAAACGTTCTTAGCGGGCGAGGGTTTGCAAATTCCTGACTCGGTTGTGTCCGTCAACGTCGCGCGGAGAACCTCGAGCACCTTTTCCTTGGCGGCAGATTTCGAGGCCCGTCCCGGCTTCACGATGGTTCTGGGACCTTCCGGCAGTGGCAAGACGACCCTGCTGGATTGCATCGCAGGGTTCGCGCGGCCCGACTCGGGGCGAATCGCGATTGGTGAAAGTGTCCTGTTCGATGCCGCCGCGCAAATCGATATACCCGTGGCGCAGCGCCGGCTCGCTTATCTGTTTCAGAGCCTCGCGCTGTTTCCCCACCTTAGCGTCGAGCAAAACGTCAAGTACGGGATAGCTAAGCTCGCCGCGCCCGAACGCGAGCGCCGCATGCGGTCGCTGCTCGAATCGTTTCGCATTACTCAGCTGCGCGACCGAAAGCCGGGGGAGATTTCCGGGGGTGAACGTCAGCGGGTCGCGCTGGCGCGCGCGCTGGTGACCGACCCGGTGCTGCTGCTGCTGGATGAACCGCTGACGGCGCTCGATCTCTCGACCAAGTCGAAAATCCTGGATGATTTGAGACGTTGGAACTCGGCGCATCGCATTCCGATCCTCTACGTAACCCACGCGCCGCAGGAAGCATTCGCGCTGGGCGAGCGCGTGCTCGTGTTGGAAGGCGGGAAGTTGATCGCGCAGGGAATGCCGCACCAGATCCTGAAGTGGCCCCGCAGCGAGACGATCGCCCAGATAGTGGGATTCGAGAATGTGTTTGATGCAACCGTCGTCTCCTTGAGCGAAGCGCAGGGCACCATGCTGTGCCGGGTGGGAAGAAATCAACTGGTTCTTGAAGTGCCCCTGACCGGCACCGCGGTCGGTGCCCCGGTACGCATCGCGGTCCGAGCGGGAGATATAATGTTGGCTGGAGAGCGTCCCCATCGCCTGAGTGCGCGCAACACTTTTGAAGGGCGGGTCATCGAGGTTCGCCGCGCGGGGGTTACGGTGGTCGTGATGGTCGATTCCGGGGTAATCTTGGAGGTCCATGTAACGCCCGCGTCCGCGGAGGAACTTAAGCTCGCGCCTCAGCGGCCGGTGTGGCTGGTGCTCAAGACATATTCCTGCAGCCTGGTCGAGCGTTAAGTGCAAAAATCGATTAGCGCTGTGAGACCGTCGGTCCGGATGCTGTCCGGATTACTGGTGTTGGTGATTGCGATGGCAAATGGCGAAAACCGCGGCTACGGCGACATGAGCGCACCCGAAATTGCACGCCCCGGCCTGGAATGGTTCAACGTCGCAGCGCCGCTGCCGATAGCAAGTCTGCGCGGCCGGGTCGTCATTCTCGATTTCTGGACCGAAGGATGCATCAACTGCATGCATATCATTCCCACGCTGCGGCGGGTGGAAGAGAAGTTCCCCGAGCAGGTCGTGGTTATCGGGGTGCATTCGCCAAAGTTTGCCAACGAGAAGAACGCGGCCAGCGTGAAAGATGCGATCAGCCGTTACGAGATTCGTCATCCGATTATTCACGATCCTCAAATGACGATCTGGCGCAATTACGGGGTCCAGGCGTGGCCCACCCTTATAGTCATTGGCGCCGACGGCGAGGTGGTTGGCAAAATACCCGGCGAGCCTGATCCGGATCGGCTGCTCGAGGCGATCGACAACCTGGTGAAGAACGATCAGCAGGGCGGAACCTTGAAACCGGCAAGGTTGGACCTCCAGCTGGTGGCAGAACCCAAGGGGCGTTTTCTTTTTCCCGGAAAGCTAAAAAAGGTCCCCGGCGGGCAGAAGCGTTGGGCGCTGGCTGACGGCGGACACAATCAGATCGTGTTGCTCGACGATAGTGGCAAAGAGCTAGGGCGCTATGGGAGCGGCCAGGCGGGGTTGCTGGATGGAGCCCGGGAACAGGCGCGTTTAAACCATCCGCAGGGACTGGCAGCTTCGAGCGACACACTCTACGTGGCGGATACCGAGAATCACGCGATCCGGCGCATCGATTTGGCGAGTGGCGCGGTGACGACACTGGCGGGAACTGGAAGGCGAGGTTTGCCGCTGGGAAAAGCGCGGCCGGGGCCTACCACGGCCCTCGCCTCGCCCTGGGATCTGGAAATCAAGGGCAACCAGCTCTTTTTCGCGAATGCCGGAACTCATCAGATAGGTGTGCTTGATCTGCAGACCAACCAGGTGGCGCGCTTTGCCGGCACCGGCGAGGAAGCGCTTACGGACGGACGCGCCTCGGAGGCGGCCCTGGCGCAGCCGAGCGGACTGGCGCTCAGCGCGGATGGCAAGAATCTCTACCTCGCAGACAGCGAGAGCTCGGCGCTGCGCGTGATCACGCTTTCAGATGATCCGCGCCTGATCACGCTGGTGGGAGCGGGCCTGTTCGATTTCGGATGGGTGAACGGTGACTTTCGGCACGCGCGCTTGCAACATCCACTGGGGGTGGCCTGCGACGGCGACCGGGTGCTGGTGGCCGACACCTACAACAGTACGATCCGTGCGCTGGATTTGGACACCCGGATGGTCGCAGATTTTGACGGCGGGAAATTTACCTGCGTCGATCCAATCTGCGTGCCGAGCCGCGAGCCGGCGGGAATTGCGGTCGACTCGCCGGATCGCATTCTACTGGTCGATACCGGCAACCACCGAATCGACGAGTATCGGCCCTCTTCCAAGACTTACCACACTTGGGCGCGTTGAGAGCGCGAGACCCGAGAGAAATTCCTTAGGGCTCCGGCGGCACGGTCGTCCACGGAGGTTTCAGCTTTATGATATTCACAATCTTGTGAAAGTTATAAAAATCTGATATCGAAGAGACCGTGGTTTCTAGAGTCCCGTCTACCCGCAAGGCCGAGGTGGTTTCGCAATTCGTCGAGAAGTTTGCCGCGGTGCTTACCGAGAGCGGGTTTCCGCGTATGCCCGCGCGGCTATTTGCCGCGCTGCTGGCCAGTGATTCCGGAACGATGACCGCCTCGGAACTGGTCGGGTTGCTGCGAATCAGTCCGGCCGCGATTTCCGGAGCAGTCCGCTATCTCACGCAGGTGAATCTAGTCAGCCGCGAGCACGAGCCGGGGTCACGGCGCGAGCGCTACCGGGTTCACAGCGACGTCTGGTACGAGGCGATGGCGCGGCGTGACCGGGTGCTGTCGCGCTGCGAACAGAGCCTGCGGGAAGGGATCGAGCTCTTGGGCCGCAACACGGGAGCGGGCGCGCGGATGGCGGAGACGCTCGCGTTTTTCGAATTTATCCAAGCGGAATTGCATTCGCTGCTCGACCGTTGGCGCGAACGTAAGCGGCATCTGAATTTTGGCGGCAGAAGAACCGTTCGAGCAATCAAGCGGAGGTGACCGTCGTGGCGTTGTTGAGAATGAAAATTCTGCTGGCTCTGTATATCGCATACGCGCTGCTTAAGTTTTTCGATTTCTTCTATCAAAGCTACGAGCGCAGGATCGGCGCGATTCGCTCCGCGTACGCGAATGATGCGCGCGCCATCAAGGCGTTCGATAGCGTCGTGCTGGTTCTCATGGTGGTCCTAGTAGCGCTGCTGTTCTGGTCGGGCGTTGAGTACCTGAGCTTGTACGACGGGACTTCTGGTCGGGTCCACTCTGATCCAGGTCTATTTTCATCGTTTTTGCGCGCCCCTGCCTGCGGACAAAGCGCCGGAGCCGCCGGTGTCGGCGATCAAGCTGATGTCGTATGCGATTCAGGCAAATCCCGAGAAGCCGTGGCGCGAGCTCGCGTTTCTGACGGTTCTGTTCGTCTGGGCGCTGTACCGCATTTTCACCCAGGGCTTCGGCCTGGCGTCATAGCCTGTGAGACGCCCTCCGCAGTGAGGTCCACAATGTTAATACTCAAATTGATCGGCGGTGCGATCGCACCCGTGATTCTTTGGGGTGCCCTGCTCTTCCTGCCGGCCGGAACGGTCGCGTGGTGGCAAGCCTGGGTTTTTCTCGCGGTGGTCTTGGCCTGCAGTGCGGCAACCATGGTGTGGGTATTCGCGACCAACGAGGCGCTGCTCAACGAGCGCTACGGCAGCCCGCTTCAGAAGGGACAGCCGTTGGCCGATAAGATCGTAGCGAACATCTTTGTGCTCTCGTTTTTCGCGGTGATTTTGTTCATCCCATTGGACGTGTTCCGCTTTCATGCGCTCCCGCCACCGCCGCCCATCGTCGCTTTCGCGGGCCTAGGTCTGTTCGTGGGCGGATGGCTGCTAATCGCGATCGCGATGCGCGAGAACACCTTTGCCGCGCCAGTGGTAAAGCACCAGGAGGAAAGGCATCAGGAAACGATCAAGACCGGGGCCTATGCGATCGTGCGGCATCCGATGTACACGAGCGTGATGCTACTGACACCGGGAATGGCGATTTGGCTTGGTTCGTACGCGGCCGCGTTACTTTCGATCGTACCAATTGTGTTGGTCGCGGTTCGGATTATTTTCGAGGAGCAGTTCTTGCGGCGCGAGTTGCCTGGTTACGAGGACTATACGCGTCAAGTGCGGTACCGGATGGTTCCGTTTGTCTGGTAGGTGGAGGCTCGGATTGGTTGGTCTCGGGCCCGCCATGACCAGCGCTTAAGTTCTTAGGTCATAAGCGAACGCCTAGGAAATTCGAGCTCCTTCCTCCGGATAGACCCGGGTTCCAGGTAAATCGGGAATCCGGCCCAAATCTGAGGGGACGTCGCTGATCGTCAGGCGGTAGGGACTGGGTCGCGCGAACCAAGCACCTTTATGGAGCGGGCCGTGATAGATGCAGCTGGTTCCATTCCGAACGGAAGCTTCGAAGGGCTTTTCAAAGGAATGAGCTCGGAGCAGGGGTTGACAAACACGTAACCTGAGAGTTACGTATTAGGCCGCCAGGAGGCGATTCACTATGAAACTTTACTATTTTCCATCACCCAACCCGCAAAAAGTTCGCTTTGCGCTCAACGAGCTTGGGCTCGAGTGCGAGACGGTGCCGGTCGATCTGATCAAGCGCGAGCAGCGCACGAGCGAATTCCTCGCCCTGAATCCGTACGGGCGGGTACCCGTGCTGGTTGATGGGGATCTGAACCTGTGGGAATCGCACGCAATCCTCGCTTATCTGGGCGAAAAGACGGGGAGGCTGTGGCCTACTACCACCGCGGGGCGGGCGGACGCGCTCCGCTGGCTCTTCTTCCTGACCAGCGCGATTTCTCCCCCCGCCACCGAGGTAGCGTACAATCGGATCGCAGTAAAATTGGCGGGCGGGACACCCGATGAAGCCGCGATCGCGCGCGGCGAGAAGGCGTTGCCCCCCACGATTGAGGTCGTCGAGCATCATCTCGCCAACCACAAATGGATGCTCGGCGCGGATTTCTCGCTGGTCGATTGCGACTACGGCCCGACCTTCAACGTGCTCGAGAAAGCCGGCTTCAGCTTCGCCGATTTTCCGAAGGTACACGCTTACCTTGATGCGACCCGTGCGCGTCGCGCCTGGCAGGAGACCCCGAGGTTGCCGGGGCTCTGATTTCTTTTCCGAGCGCGTGCGAACCCCCGCTCGGTATAGATTCGCCTCCCGGGTCTGCTAGACAAAGGGGGACATGAGCAGGCAGCGCAAGGTTGTTTCACTCGCTCCGGCGGGGCTCAATTTCATTTTCGACCCGATTGTCGCGGGACTGCGCGCGCGCGGATATCAGGTTACTCATTTCACCGACTTCACGGAATTCGACCGGGTGTCGGACGCGGTGTTGAAAGATGCCGAGGCTTTCGTAGTGCTCAGCAACTTCCCGTGCGGGAAGGCCCTGATGAAGAAAGCCCCGCAACTGCTCGGGATCGTGTCGCCATTCATTGGAACGGAGGGGATCGACGAAGTTGCGGCGACCGAGCTCGGAATCATGGTCGCCAATGGCCAGGTGCCGGAAAACGTCCTCAGCATGTCCGAATCGACCATCATGCTTATCCTGGTTTCGTTCTATTCCCTGCACTGGTGGCAACAGCAGTTACACGAGAACCGGCCCCATCCCGCGCAGGTTCCGGGCAGAATGATACGAGGCCGGACGCTTGGAATGATTGGATGCGGCCAGATTGCCCGCGGGATCGCAGCGCGTCTGGCTGGATGGGAAATTCAAGTGCAGACCTACGTTCCGCGAGTGCGTACCCCGTTGCCCTCCGGGGTAAAACGGGTCAGCCTAGAGGAATTGTTGCAGACCAGCGATGTGGTTTGCGTGCTGGCGCCGCTTAGTGCCGAGACCCGGGGCATGCTTAATTTCGAGCGCTTGCGGCTGATGAAACCTGATGCGGTCCTGATTAATACGGCGCGCGGCGGAATTGTAGATGAGGCGGCGCTGGTGCGGGTCGCACGCGAGCGTCCCAGCCTGAGAATCGCGATAGACACGTTTGCGGAAGAGCCTCTGCCACCAGACAGTGCCTTGCGAGCGCTACCGAACGCGATTCTGACACCGCACGCGATCGGGCACACCCAGGAGAGCATCAACGCATTGCCGACGGCGGCGATCGAAAACGTCTCGCGAATCCTCCAGGGAGAACTTCCACCCTACCTTCGCAATCCCGACGTAATCCCGCAGTGGCGACGCCGGTTTGCGACAGAACAGCAATAGGCACTCCGATTACGACCCAGTAGCGATTTGTGAATGGAGAATTCGGCGCCAACCCGGAGAGCGGCGCGACCAATCCTAGTCCGCGGATCTTACTTTTATGGTCCTACGCCGCAGACTTCTTTTCGGCATCGTATTGCGCCTGGATACGGCGCAGTTCTTCCCAGCTAAGGTAGGAAGTGAAGCCATTGTCGTTGAAGAACAGCACCGGGCCGTTGCAGATAAACAGATATTCGGTGTCTTCGAGGGCGGTGGTCGCGCCGTGCACCATCCCGTTGGCCTCGTAGACGTAGTCGCCCGCGTTCAGTAGTCCGGTACGGACCTGGAGCTTGCCCGAGAGAATAAAGGTATGCGACGGGCTGAGGTGCTTGTGCTGCGGGGCGACGTAGCCTTTGAGCCATTTGAGCAAGACCGCCCAGGTGCCGGACTCCGAACCGGTCCAGAGAATTTTCATGAACGCCCGTTTGGGATCATCGGCGGAGGGAATCCAATCCATCTTTCCTGCTTCGACTAGCGTGTCCATCAACTCGGAATTGAACGGGCGAATGTCCTGGGGAAGCGGCATGATGTGTCTCCTTCGCGTCGGGCCTGCCGGATGGTTAGTCCGAAAATGCCGAATTATCAAGCCAGCAGTAAAATTCCCAAGTTTCCGTGGTGCGGAAAGCTTGGACCTCCGGAATCCGCGGATTCTCTGCTCTTACACTGACCTCACCAGGCCGCCGTCGATTCGGATCATCGATCCGGTTACGTATGATGCCAGGGGGCTAGCGAGAAATGCCGCCACAGCCCCGAATTCCTCGACCGTTCCTAGTCTCCCGACTGGAACCGCCGCACCGGCGCGCTTGACCGCCTCTTCGGTTGAGATGCCGCCGCGCTCGGCCGCGGCGCGATTGAGCTGGATCATCCGGTCAGTCGCGATGGTTCCTGGCAGCAGCATGTTAACGGTTATGCCATCTCGCGCGACTTCGCTCGCGAGCGTTTTGGCCCATCCGGCAACAGCACCGCGCAGCGAGTTGGAAATTCCCAGGTGGGGAATCGGTTCGATCACGCTGAACGACGCGACGTTGAGGATTCTTCCCCATTTGCGCTCGCGCATTTCAGGGACCAGCAGGTCGGTGATACGAAACAGCGCCAGCACCATCGCGCGGAACTGCGCTTCCCATACCTCGGGCTTCACGCCGAGCGCGCCCGAGGGTGGCGGCCCGCCGGAATTGTTCACCAGGATGTCGATGGCTCCGAGCTGCTGACGTGCGGAACGAACCGCGCTTTCGACACTTGGCCAATCCGCGAGATCGGCCGGTAATCCGAACGCGCGCCCGCCACCCCGCGCGTTGATTTCGCCCGCAGACTTGTCGAGGGTCTCTTTCGATCGTGCGACCAGCGCCACGTCCACCCCCTCCGCCGCGAGCGCGTCGGCGATACCGCGTCCGATTCCCTTGCTGCCGCCGAAAACCAATGCCTTCTTACCCTTGAGCTTGAGATCCATGGCTTCTTCTCCGGTTTCCTGAACACTCAGATCGTCTTCGCACTGTTGCGCATCTCTAAGACCGCCGTAAAGCGCTGCAAGCCGCGCGTGGTTTCAGGTCCGCGCGCTCCTTAGCTAGTTCGGCTGCTGGCTCGGCCGGCCCGCCCGGAGCACTCTGTTGCTTCGAGGCGTGGCCGGAGAGGACGGTGTCGGGCCAGTCCGTCTGCAGCAGTTGGATATTGCTAGATTTAGGGTAGACAATCGGTGCGGAGGACCGATCGTATGAGCGGAATCAGTAGCCTTGGATATCTCGGACTCGGAGTGAGAGACGTGGCCGGATGGGAGAAATTCGCCACGCAGATTCTAGGCCTGCAGAGCGCGGGCATCAGGGAGGACGGTACGCTACGGCTCAAGATGGATGAGTACGCATACCGCTTTTCACTCCATCGCGATGACGCGGACGATCTGGCCTATATCGGTTGGGAGGTCGCCGATGCAGCGGCGCTTCGGGAAATCGCCGCGCGCTTGCGCAGCGCGGGCGTCACGGTGGAATCCGCGTCGGCTGAACTGACCGCATCGCGCGGGGTTGCGGAGCTGGTTCGCTTTGTCGATCCGAATGGCATCGCCAGCGAGGCATTCTACGGGCCGTCAGTTGAATTCGAGAAACCGTTCCATTCGCCACGCGCGATTTCAGGGTTCAAAACCGGCGCGCAAGGCCTTGGACATATCGTAGTTGCGACCAGCGATGTCGACAAAAGCGTTCGCTTCTACTGCGACACCCTGGGGTTTCGAGTCAGCGATTTTATCGACATGAAGTTCGGCGCGTTCGGATTCTCGATGGCTTTCATGCACTGCAACCCGCGCCACCACACGCTCGCTCTCATTCCGATTCCGATGCCGAAAAAACTGTTGCACTTCATGCTGCAATGCCATTCGATCGATGACGTGGGGGCGACGATGTACCTGGTGCAGGAGGCGGGGATCGAAATCGCGGCCTCGCTGGGACGGCACACCAACGACCATATGCTGTCTTTCTACATGCGGACACCCTCGGGTTTCGAGGTGGAGTACGGATGGGGCGGACGCGAAATAGACGACCGCATCTGGCACGTTCAGAAACATCACGCGCCCAGCATTTGGGGGCATCATCGCGCGGGCATGCCGCGTTAGAGTGGCTTCCGACGGGGTGTGGGGCAATTTCTCCGTACGCCGCGATGCCTTTCTCCCAAGAGACTCCAACAACGCGTCGCTTGGAGGCTCCTTTAGGACGACCTCGACTCCTCGCCGACCGGAGGCGCTCTCACGGCTAGCGTGGCGGGAGGAGGCGGAGGTCCTGCCAGCGGCCTATCCATTTGCGGAACATTGCTTCGGTGTCGATGCACTCGCTGAATCCCGCCTGGCGGCCTTTGATGGTGCTCACGAGCATCGGAGGCGGCGACTGAGTGAAACCATACGCGAACACCGAATCAGTAAACTCAAAAGATCCGCCGACCAAAGCGGCGAGATCCGTGGGCGCGCGCAGATTGTATTTGTTAACTATCGCGCTCCACTCGGCAGCGCGCGCCGGCATTTCTTCGCGCAGGGAATGCGGCTCCGGCGCACCGACCCGCATGCCGAACGCGTCCGCGATGACGGGCCAGACTTCGGTCCACACCAACACGTCGCCGTTGGTGATGTTGAAAATCTGGTTAGCGCAGGCAGGATTGGTCGCTGCCCATTCCATCGAATGTGCAAGGAGGTCGGCATCGATCGCTTCCACAACCCCGGGCGTGCCGCCGGGAAACGACAACGGAAGCCCGGCTTCTTTGCGCAGCGCCGCATAAACCCCGAGCGCGGGAAGGACATTAAGATTGCCGCCGATCGCCTCCCCGAAAACGATCTGCGGGCGCAGGATCGTCCAGCTCCAGTTCTTCCCGTTTTGCTTCGCGCGCAGGTAGTCCTCCTGCAGCCAATAGAAGTTTTCGTGCTGGTGGCGCGGATTGCCCTCCCGCGCCGGTATTGGAATTGGCGCGACGTGCGCACCGTAGGCCTTAGTGCCTTGCAGCAGGGACACTTGGCGCAGATCACGCGCAACGCCGGAGAGCGGCTCGAACAGGTTTCGCAGCATGGTCAAGTTGGTTTCCATCTGATCGCGCTCGCGCCATCCGCGGATCAACCCGGTGGAGATTTTCTCGAACAGGGCGGCATATACAACATGGGTCACATCGCCCATCGCGCCAAAGACTTCGCGGCAGCGCTTCTCATCCATCAGGTCTACGGAAATGAAGTCCGCGCCGTGGCGATCGAGCGGGGGACGACGCGAGACGGCTATGACCTCCCAATCGTCGCGCGCGCCGAAATGCTTCACCGCGCCGTAGCCAACCAGACCGGATGCACCAGCGATCAAGACCTTTCGCTTGTTGGTCATTGCTATCCTCCACGGCG
Organism: Candidatus Binataceae bacterium; assembly: GCA_036495685.1. Taxonomy (NCBI): domain Bacteria; phylum Candidatus Binatota; class Binatia (SeqCode); order Binatales (SeqCode); family Binataceae (SeqCode); species Binataceae bacterium (SeqCode). Next base: position 20,242 of record DASXMJ010000090.1, read on the forward strand.
CGAGTTCACCGCCAAGGATGGCAGAGACTAAGGAGAGGGAAAAGAAAAAGCGCGGCCTCTTGATCGCGACGCCGTTGTTCGGCCCAGGCCGCGCCACGACGCCCTATACTGTGCGCCTAGATGGTGCCGAGAAGAACCAGAATCAAGACGATGACCAGGACCGTGCCGCGGGTTCCTGACGGGTAGTACCCAGCTGAAATTGCACGGCCCTATGAGTATCGCGATTAGTAGGAGCGACAAATACGAACATTAGTACCGAGGACATATCGATCTACTCGGGGGACTGGTCACTCAGAGCATATGGACCACGAGGAACCAGAGGACCAACACCGAGATCGGTACTCCCAGCAGCCATGCAATCATGTAGCGCATCGGTAATCATTCCTTCCTTTAGGTTCTGGGCAAAGTGATCCACGGGCCGACACGGCTAGTCGACGTTTCGTTTCGCCACGAACCCCGACTGGCCTTTCATTGGCCCTTGGGCAATTTCGACAACGGCGCCGTTTTGGTCACTCGATACAATTGTCACCGGGGTCTGGTCATCGATGTCCAAGGCGGTAAAGTTCTTGCGCACATCGCCGGCCATTCCTTCGATTCCGCCTTGCTGCTGCATCCGCGAAACTTTCACATAGGTCTGTTCATCGGGATACAACGCTATGGAATGTCTGTTGCCGGTTGCGACGAGTTTGTGTGGAACGATTGATTGTCCGCTCTGACATGCAGCGACCGTTAAAGCCAATGTGGCTAGGACAATCGCCAGAAAATTGAGTTTGGCTACCATCTTTTAGCCTCCCGCATCACGCTTCTTCGCCCGACTCTTGCAAATTCATTAAGCGCGCCGGAGTTCATCGTTCTATCTACCTACCGTCGCCCGCCTCCGTTTGCCTTCTTGGCGGCCGGCGCAAGCTGCCGCCGCCCTCGCCCCGACGCCAGTATTCCAGTGGGTCTCCTCTCGGGCACTCTCCGCTTTCTCAAATTTCCAGCGCGTCGGCGCAGGTCGTTTGCTTTCATCCATCAAACCACTCCTGTGAACGATTCGACGCTGGATAGAGAAGCATCGGACGTGCCATGGATTCGGTCGCCAGTTTGGCACGAGACAGGCGTGCGTAGGCGAGCCTTCAGAACACGGAACGTAAGGTGAGGAGATCGTCACCTAGTAAAATTTACCGAAAAATGGCGAAAGGGCGGAGGGGGGAACGGCACCTAGGTTGGCGTGGTGCACGTCGCGGCGATTCTTACACGAACGCGTGTCCGAAGATTTCACCGGGGTTGAGATGGCGTGTTAGCCAGACTTCATGTGGCTTAAGATTTTTCTTGCAGAATGGTCACCCTTAACGACGTCAGATCTGGGCCCGGTTCCCTTTCAGAAAGCTTGGCGGTGTCCGCCGAAGAGGATGGTCAGAGTCCGACCGACGCTACCGTTGCTCAAGGTGTGTCCTGAAACGACTATGAAGGGGGAGTGAAGCTGCAAAGAACGCAGGTGAGAGAACTGAAGCGGCGCGTCATTACCATCCGGTCATCGGCTACCGCGCGAGCCTCGAAAAGGGCGTCGTGTCATCGCGCCTAGGTATCCCTGGCACTGGTCGACGACGGCCATCCAAGGGTGGGCGGTCCACCAAAACTCACCGATCGTGAATCCAAGGTGACCGCGTAACCTGCCGCTTCCTCCAGTTGAGATCTAATATTCTCGGAAAACTGATCACCGCTTCTACTCGCTTCTTGCAGGCGGCAGAACCATTATCTGTCCGCCCATTGTGGGTTGATGCTGCATGCACTTGAAGTCGAATAAGCCCTCGCGATGGAACGTGAACACGTAGGAGGTTTTCTTGAGCGGCGGCAAGTCGACGTACATTAGGATGCTCAGATCGGCGCCCAGTAGTGCGAAGTCGTGATCATCATCAGACTGGAGATTCCAGAACGTAATTGCGGTTGGCTTATCGCGATGAACAACGATCGTTTGTGGTGAGAACGCATAGACTTCGCCAAACATCTTGATCGTTTCCTGTGGCCCGCTTTCCTTAGTCGCGACTGGCTGCGTAACGACGATGATCTCGGCTTGTTCGGTTCCGGGCTTGCTAACCGTGACGGTCTCGGATGCGGCCGCGTCGGGTAGGTAGTAGTGGCCAGGCGGCTTGAGAGGCGATGCGGCGAATGCCGTGCTGGCACAGAACAGCGTGGGCAGCAGAACCCAGGCGCAAGCGATGCTCGGGAGTCTTTCGATCACTTTGATTGAAGAATAGCGGCCCGCTCCTGGTGCCGGTCCGCGATGCAAGCAAGGTCGCTGGTAACCTCGCGCACGGTTTCTGCCCATCGCGCCGGCAGAGCGTACCTGAAAGGGACGGACTCGAGTTACTTTTCGTCCATCACGGTTCCGCTTTTTTCGCGGCCCGGCCGGTTCATCATGCGATGGTCAATGCGCGCGACCACCTCGCCCTTTTGATTGATCAGTGTCGAGCGCACCACCGCGAACACCATCGTGCCCGTACGCCCCGTTTTTTCGTAAATTTCCTTCACCACGGATGATACCCGAATCGAATCGCCCGGCCGAAGCGGCTGTTCGAGTTCGAAATCGATTCCGGCCATCAACCCACCGCGACTAAAAACCGGAATCCGCTCGAAAACCTCGTCGCCGTAGCGGAAGCCGGCGACAAATGCAGGGGGCGCGATGATCCCGCCATACGGTCCCCTGGCCGCCGCCGCTTCGTCCACGTAGAGCGGATTGGTCTCGCCGACCGCGGCGCAGAAACTGGCGATACGCTCGGCGGTCACCAGAATGGGCTCCCGCCCCAGATACGTACGACCCACGAATTTATCGTTTTCCTGATCCACTGGACCCGATCAGTAGCACACTTCTACCTAGTCGGACCGCATGCACTCAGCGTAGGCAGGGCGCTCCGTGGAATTCGTACCGTGTGATCGGCGGTCTGGCGCTTGACATTGATGACGACTATTTCCAAAAGTGACTATATCGTCCACTTTGAACGGTGACGTCACGAACCCAGGCAATGGCCCTAGCATCAACCTTGAAAGGCTCGGGAGTAAGCAGTCGGCGCTCCACTCTCAGCCGCAGGGATCGCCGGAAACTTGAGACGCGCCAGGCACTGCTTGACGCGACCCACACGCTGCTGGCTTCGCGCAATCTCGACGCGCTCAGCGTCGATGAGATCGCGATGCGAGCGGATGTGGCCAAGGGTACCTTCTACAACTACTTCGCCGACAAGGATGCTCTCGCGCGCGAGCTTGCAGCGCGGCCGGGTCCGGATGGAAGATTGAAATCGCGCGGGCCAACGCCCAGGTCGAGGACCCGATCGCCCGAGTGGCGCGAGCGCTTTGTTGCGTGATGCGCTTTGGGCTGCGCGAGCCGCAGCAGGCTGCGGCCATGATGCGGTTTTTTCCCCACGCGACCGATCCCGCGGCGCCGGTGAATGCGGGCGTCCGCGGCGACGTCGCAGCAGGCCTCAACCATCGCCGCATCGGGGCCCCGTCGGAAGCTAGCGCGATCGCGGCTATCGTCGGCGTTATCATGGCGGGTTTGAACCGTGTGATGGATCTGACGCCGGACCGGACCGCTACATTCGCACGAGACCTCTGCGCGGACTCGGAGTGGACCGCTCCAAAGCGGCTCGCATCATGAAGGCGGCGGTCGAAACGATTCTTGGATAGACGGCGAGGAGCTCGCGTGGGTATGAAGGTCCAAGACAAAGCGGGCTCGCAGTGGGGGCCGCCGGCGCCGCCCATGGTGAGCTGACCAGGAGGGTTGAACAATGAAGCTCGCCAGGTATTCGGCCAAGGGAGAAATCAAACTGGGTGCAGTCAAGGGCGATGGCCTCGTCGAACTTGGCAAGCGATTGCCGGCGGTGGCTGACAACATCATCGATCTGATCAAGATGTGGCCCGAGGTCGGTTCCACGGTATCGCAACTGCTCGCTGACTCGGCGCCGGATGAATCGCTGGCGACCGTCCATCTGCTCGCGCCGATTGCGAGGCCGGGCAAGATCATGGCAATCGGGCTCAACTACGCCGACCACGTGCAGGAAGCGCGACAGAAGATGCCGCCCCATCAGATCTGGTTTACCAAGGCGGTGACCGCGATCAACGGACCGTTTGATCCGATTCAACTTCCGCGCGCTTCCGCGCAGACCGATTACGAGGCTGAGTTGGTCGTGATCATCGGACGACGCTGCAAGCACGTGAGCAAAGAGCGCGCCTCGGAAGTAATCTTTGGTTATTGTGCGGGTAATGATGTTTCGGTGCGAGACTGGCAACTCCAAACGACGCAGTGGGTGCTCGGCAAGTCGTTTGATACACACGCGCCGATTGGTCCATGGATCGTCACACCCGAGGAACTAGGCGATCCGCACACCATGGGAATTCGCTGCTTCGTCAACGGGGAACGTCGGCAGAATTCCAATACCCGCCACCTGATCTTCAACGTCTTCGATCAGATCGCGCACCTCAGTCGCGCGATGACCCTCGAGCAGGGCGACGTGATCTTCACCGGCACTCCGGGGGGAGTAGGCATGGCGATGAGCCCATCGCAGTTTCTCAAACCGGGCGACAAGGTGCGGGTGGAAATCGACCGTATCGGTGCGATCGAGGCAGTCGCCCTTGCGGAGCCGCTTTCCTGAGCGCAACTGCCGAGCGACGGAAATCTGAGCCGTGCAGTCACTCCCCGAAGAGCCGGTTCGTGCATTGAGCAAAGACGAGGTCGAAGCATTTGGTAGTGATGGCGTCATCTGCGTCCGCCAGATGCTGCCGGCACGGTGGATCGAAGTTGCGGCAGCGGCGATCGAACGCACTAAACAAGCGCCGAGCGAGACCGGGAAGGTGTTGTCCAAACCCGCGCCAAGATACCTGAACGACATTTTCGTGTGGCTGGTCGACGACGGATACCGCAGGTTTCTCTTCGAATCGCCGGCCGCGCGGCTCGCGCAACAGGTCATGGGCTCGCGGACGGTTACCTTCTTTTACGACCAGGTCTTCGTAAAGGAACCCCGCACCAACCTACCAACCCTGTGGCATCACGATTTGACGTTCTGGCCGATCGAGGGCACGCAGATTTGTTCAATCTGGGTGCCGGTAGATCCGGTCACGCGGGAGTCGAGCGGGCTCGAATACGTGCGCGGGTCGCATCGCTGGAACCGGCGCTTCAAGGCGGTCTCACCCGACTATCATCCGGCGCTGCTGGCCAGCAACTTGGAAGATCCGCCGGACATCGATGCGCACCGTGCGGACTACGATTTGGTCAATTTGGGACATGGAGCCGGGCGACGTTCTGCTCTTCTATCCACTGACCCTACACGGCTCGCGCGGGAATTCATCGCCGCGACGGCCGCGCGCGTTTGCCACCCGGTGGCTGGGTGGCGATGTGATCTATGCGCCAGTCAAGGCGCGGATGCCGCTGCCCAAGGGTCATGGATTGGTTCGCGGTGACAAATTGAGCGGCCGCTTTTTCCCGCAGGTGCTCGGCTAGTACGATGAGGGCTGAACCATGAATTTGCTCTCCGAGGCAAAACGGCTCGCGCCGCAGCTTGCGGAAACGGCCGCCGTGGATCGCGAATTGCGGCGGCTCAGCGATCAGACCTGGAAAATTCTGCTCGACGGTGGTTTCGTGCGTCGCTTCAGCCGGCCCGCTGGGGCGGCGGTGAGGTTTCGTTGATCGACTTTGTCGACGCGATGCTCGAACTGTCGCGCGTCTCACCCGCGGCGGGATGGGTGGCCGGTGTTATCGGAGTGCATCCGTGGCAACTCGCGCTCTTCGATGATGCAGCTCAACGCGAGTTGTGGAGCGAGGATGCGGCGACGATGCATTCGTCGTCATACAACCCGACCGGCAAGGCCGAGAAAGTTGCCGGCGGTTACAAGGTCTCGGGGCGTTGGTCATTTTCGTCCGGCTGTGATCACTGCCGCGGGGTCATGCTAGGAGCGATCTGCGGATCGCGCGAGGTCGCGGGGAAACCGGTCCGCGATTTTCGATCGTTTCTTTTGCGGCGCGACCAATACCAAATCGATGACAACTGGCACGTCGCTGGGCTCCAGGGAACCGGCAGCAAGGATATCGTGGTCGCAGAGGCGTTTGTCCCCGAATATCGCAGCCAATCTCACTTTGACTACGCGACGAACCTTCCCTTGCCCGGGCAGAAGCTCAACGATGGGCCATTGTACCGCCTCCCGTGGTCGGTGGTATTCCACATGGCGCTGGCCTCAGCGACGCTCGGCTCAGCGCGCGGCTTTGTGGAGTTGTGGATAGCGCACACGCGCGATCGCACTCTGAGCTTCGGTGGACGCGCGGCCGACGACGCATTGATGCAGAAACGTCTGGCGGAGGCGACCTGGTACCTGGATACGTCCATCATGCGGATGCGGGCCGACGCGATCGAGTTGAGCCAGATGGCTGAGGCACGCAAAGCGGCACCGATGGAACTGCGGGCGCGGATGCGGTGGAACTTGAACCGGGGATGCGAGCTGGTCGGTCAGGCGGTCGCGGAGCTCTTTCACGCCGCCACCGGCCGCACCGTTTTCCTGGATCATCCGTTACAGCAGCGCTTCCAGGACCTCCAGGCCGCGATGGCGCACGCCTACATGACGCCCGACCAGGTGGCGCGCGCGGTCGGCGGGTCATTGCTCGAAACCTCGAAGCCGGAAATTATTCTGTGAGTCGAATTCGGCCGCAAGGAGTGTGGTTATGGCGGAGAAGATCGCGATCAACAGTGTGAATTTGAAATATGCCACCATCGCCGAAGCCCGCAAGATGTCGGGACTACGGCTCATCCTCGGCGCGATCGCGGTTCCCGGTCCGTGGCGCGAGGCGTGCAAGGGAATCTTTTACGTCAAGAAGGTCCCGTATGTTCCGGTGGCGGCGGTTGGCGATGATGGGACCGATCGCGAGTTGATTGATTGGACGGCGCAAAGCAGCGCACCGGTCGCAATCTGGAATGAAGAGCGGCCGCGTTCGACCTGGATTGAGCAGCTCTACCTTGCCGAACGGCTTGCGGCGAATCCTCCGCTGGTTCCCGCTTCGATCGAAGAACGCACGCTAATGTTCGGTTATGCAAACGAGCTGTGCGGTGAGAACGGCCTGGGATGGTCGAAGCGACTCACGATGATTAACTCAACCGTGACCAATCCCGCTACGCCCGATAACGTCAAAGGGTTCTGGCTCAAGTTTGGAACAAAATATGGTTACAGCGCAGCAGCGGCGCAAGCTGCGCCTCCACGGATGACCGAGATTTTGCGTCTGCTTGATGCGCGATTGTCCCAGCAGAAGGCGAAAGGCAGTCGCTTTCTGGTCAGCGATCGATTGTCAGCGCTGGATATCTACTGGGCCGCGTTTGCCGCCCTGCTGCGCCCGCTGGAGCCCGAGCTATGCCCGATGGCGACCGGCTTTCGCGACTTCTATAGGGAAACTAACCCGGCAGTAACCGCGGCGCTTTCGCAAGGGTTGTTGGAGCATCGCGACTTCATTTATCGCGAGTACCTGGAATTGCCGGTGGTGTTCTGAATTTTGTAAAGCGCACGCGACGTCGCGCCAAATTTCGGGAATGGGTCTTCGTGCCGCTGACGCGCGTGCTTGCGGGTATGCAGGCGGCGGCTGGCGGGCCGGCGAGCCATCCGCGCCTCTGGGAGGCGACCTCGGGTGGCCGTTTACGCGGCCGGCCCTGCGCAAATGCGTCGCGGGTCGCCGGGACTACGGCGCCTGCGGCGATCGCTTGCTGGGATCGCTGTTAGCTTTGGTCGATTGTTTGCGTTTACGCGGTGCTGGCTTGGCGGCGGTCGGTGTACCGTCGAGCGCATCTTTAGCTTTCGCCACCATCGATCCGATCCGGCTTTTTCGTGAAGCGCGCGGTCTGGCGCCGTTGCCGTTCGAGGAATTCGCTTCGAGACTCAGCTCGCGCACCGCGGCCTGCCAGTGCTGCAACTCTCGCCCCTGCGGACGCCCCTCACGCTCCCAGATGTAATACGCGCGTTCGCGCACTGCTGCTTCGTTATCAATTCTCATCATCCTCAAACCTTCCCATCATCAAAAAAATAAGGCTGGGCACCCACTCTCCACGCCAACAAGCATCCGACGTGCCATCGATTTCCCGCCTCATTCTACAGGATAGCAGATGGCGATGCTCAATCCGATTTGTGAAAAGCGGATGAATCTAAACGCTGAGCCCCAGCGTCGTCAACAAGTCATCGCCCTTCGCTGTGCAGATGCTGCCGGAGCATTCAGCACGGCCCTTTTCGGTTGGGACAAGAGCGGCTATTTGGTCACGTCGACCGGCGGGGTCGACTGACTTAACCTGGCGGTGACTTCCGCGTCGCTCATGTTGTAAAGCCGCTCCATCCCCTCCATCATCGGCTTGCCCGAATTCGGCGGCGGCTGCGCGACCTTGCCGCCCTCGCCTTGGAACGGCGGCGGATTCCGATAACGCCGCAGGTCGGACGGAGTGATTCCGGCAAGGCGCACCACCTCTGGATCGAGCCACGCATCTGCGTTGATGGCTTTTCCCTCGGAGGTTGAGAACTCAAGCATGATCCCCTCGGGGGCGGCTAGATAGATCGATTTGCAGAAGCCGTGGTCTAGGGGACCCATCACCCAGTGCCCGTGCGAACGCACTCGATCACGCATCGTGAGGAGGTCCTCTTCGGTGTCGACGTTGAGCGCGACGTGCTGCATCACACCGGCGGCGACCGGTCTTGCCGGAGAACCCGCGTGCGAGACACCGTTGATGCCCTGGATCTCCCCGATCTCCGGCGATTCCACGAATGCGATGGAAGAGCTGTCGTTCAACTTGAGGAAACCGTGAAAGGTGTTGTCGACGCCATGCATCCAGTACAGCGCGACCAGCTCCATCCCGACGACGTGGGTGAAAAATTCGATCTGGCCTTTGATGTCCTTGGTGCAGATCGCGAGGTGATGAACTCCGTTAGGAAGACCCATGAATGAAAACCTCCTTGACCAGCGCGGCGCTGCTTCCTCCTTACTCCTTCTGCGTCCTCGTGCAAGCGCCAACGAATGTCTGGTTGGTCGCTCGGCTGCGAGGGTTACTTGTGACCGTGTATCCGATTGATACGCTGTAAAACCTCTCAATGAAGTTCTCGACGGGCTGGAGGTCGGTTGGTTAGGAGAGGACCGCCGCTGTTTTACAATCTCGCAGCTTTCTTCTACAGACGAGTTCGACAGAAGGTTTAAGCGCGGAGGTAAGCTATGAGTCTGGTTCCATACCCTGACATCGGAAAGCTGCCCGAAGAGGTGCACAACGCGCTCGCTCAGGCGCCGGTGCAATTGAACATTTTCAAGATGATGGCCAACGCGGAGACCTGTTTCGTTCCGTTCTCGCGGCTGGGCGCGGCAATTTTGGGGCGGCAGAAGCTGGACTCGAAGTTGCGCGAACTGGCGATCCTGCTGGCAGTTAAGATGGAGGGCGGCGAGTACGAATGGGTGCAGCACGTGCCAATCGCGATTTCGGTTGGGGCGACGCAAGAGCAGGTGGATGCGATTGCGGATCGCAAGTTATTGGGGTCGTGTTTCAGCAATCTGGAACGGACCGTGCTTCAGTTAACCGAGCAGGTGGTGGAAAAGGTCAGGGCTGATGAGCCGGTGGTTAGGGAGGCACTGGGGTTTTTGTCGCCGCGCGAAATTGTCGAACTGATCATGACCATCGGCTTCTACATGACGGCGGCGCGAATAACCGAAACGACGCGCACTGACCTTGATCCGCCCGCCGGCACAAAGGTGCTTGATCAGATTCGGCGCGCTCGATAGTCGCATCGAGCGATTGATGTGGCGGACTTGAATAAATCTGCAGTGAGCTGAGTGCGAACGGACCGCGCCCTAGGCGCGGACCCGGTCCGGAGAGGGGGCGGCGGTGCGACTCGTATCTGCGTGATCTGATATGGTTTTCGAAGTCGTTCGCCGGTGGCGTCCTGCGCGATGGCCGCCGCGTCCGGGAGATTTTTACCTTAGTGGCATTGGATGACGCTAATTCTGCCCCTGTCGCAATGCGCGACGTTTTTGGACCCGCAAGTCCGAAAGAGCCGGTCCCGGACACGTTTCAGTTTCTGGCGCCGCTTATCGTCGGCTGCGCGCTCTTCATGGAGATGCTCGACTCGACGGTTATCTCCACCGCCTTGCCCGCGATCGCGCATTCCATGCATGAAGATCCGATCCGGCTGAACCTCGCGATCACGTCGTACTTGCTGAGCCTGGCGGTATTCATTCCGATCAGCGGCTGGATGGCGGACCGCTACGGTTCGCGCACAGTGTTCCGCACCGCGATAGTGCTTTTCACCTTCGGCTCGATCCTCTGCGGCGTCTCGCAATCGCTCTCACAGCTGGTCGCCGCGCGCATTGTGCAAGGCTTCGGCGGGGCAATGATGGTGCCGGTCGGACGTCTGATCGTGCTCAAGACGATTCCCAAGTCCGAACTGGTGGCGGCAATGTCGTATTTGACGGTGCCCGCGGTGCTCGGCCCGGTGGTGGGGCCACCCGTGGGTGGGTTTATCGTCACCTACTACTCTTGGCGCTGGATTTTTTTCATCAACGTCCCCATCAGCTTCGTGGGAATCACGCTGGTCACGATGTTCATCGAGAATATCCACGAGGAGGATGTCCCGCCGCTGGACCTGAGCGGCTTTATCCTCACCGGCCTGGGGCTTGCGGGACTGGTTTTCGGCTTCGAGATGCTGGGCCGCGGAGTGCTCCCGGTGGGCCTGGTGATGTGTTTGCTCGCCGGAGGTGGACTGTGCTCGGGAGCGTATGTGCTGCACGCGCGGCGTACACGCTTTCCGATCATCGATCTCGCGTTGCTCAAGATTCCGACTTTCAGCTCGGCGACAGTTGGCGGCGGGCTGTTCCGGATGGGAATTGGCGCGCTGCCGTTCCTGATGCCGATGTTGCTGCAGCTCGTGTTTGGCCTTACTCCGTTCGCATCGGGGATGATCACGTTCACCGGGGCGGCGGGTGCCTTGTTCATGAAGCCGACTGCACCGCCTATTATTCGGCGGTTTGGGTTTCGCAACGTGTTGGTCGGCAACGGATTGGTAAGCTCCTGTATAATGATGAGCTACGCGCTGTTCCGTCCTTCAACGCCGCATTCGCTGATTATCGCTACACTGTTGGTAGGTGGATTTTTTCGCTCCCTTCAGTTCACCGCGCTCGGCACGCTCGCTTACGCGGACGTCCCGCCGATACTGATGAGCAACGCAAGCAGCGCGTCGAGCATGGCGCAACAATTGTTCCTCAGCCTCGGCGTCGCGACCGCGGCCCTGCTGCTTCACGTAAGCCTGCACGGGCGCAGCGTCGCAACGCTGTCGTGGCAGGACTTCACGCTGCCGTTTGTGATCACCGGGATCCTCGCGATCGGATCTTCACTCATTTATCTGTGGCTCGATCCAAACGCCGGCGCGGAAGTGAGTGGGCGCCGCGGCTCGGTCGCGATTTCCAGAACTGTGCGAACGGCGCGGGACGTTGAAGTCGCCGATTGAAGGAGGGTGAAGCGCCCGGCTCTACGGGTCTTTTCATCCTGCGGCTGGCACGCTAAGTACCGCACACGGTGACGATTTGTCGCGCCGCTAGGGCCGCGATAGAGGTGAATCATGGGACCATTAACCGGATATCGAGTAATCGAATTTGCGGGTATCGGGCCGGGACCGATGTGCGCGATGCTGCTCTCGGATATGGGCGCCGACGTCCTGCGTATCGACCGGACGTCTGCGGCGGGGCTCGGAATTTCGATGCGGACGAAGTTCGACCTCCTCAACCGCGGTCGGCGTTCGGTTGCGTTTGATCTCAAAAAGCCCGAGGCGATTGACGCGGTTAAGCGCCTGGTCGAAAAAGCCGACGCATTGATCGAGGGATTTCGGCCCGGCGTCATGGAGCGGCTGGGACTGAGTCCCGACCAATGCCTGGCGCGAAATCCGCGGCTGGTGTTCGGACGAATGACGGGCTGGGGCCAGGAAGGGCCGCTGGCCGAAGCGGCGGGCCACGATATCAACTACATCGCGCTCACCGGAGCGCTGCACTCGATCGGGCGTACCGGTGATCGGCCATTGCCGCCGCTCAACCTGGTCGGTGACTTCGGAGGCGGCGCTCTCTACCTAGCGCTCGGCGTAGTCGCCGGACTACTGGAAGCGCAGAAGTCGGGCAAAGGACAGGTGGTGGATGCGGCCATGGTCGATGGCGCATCCTCGCTCATGACGGCGATCTACGGGATCAAGGCGGCGGGAATGTGGACCAACAATCGCGGCGAGAATCTGCTCGACACGGGGGCGCATTTCTACGAAGTCTACGAGACGAGTGACGGAAAGTTTGTATCGATCGGATCGATCGAAGGCAAGTTCTATGAAGAGCTGCTCGACCTTTCCGGGCTCAAGGGCCAGGAACTGCCCAATCAGATGGATCGCACCGCGTGGCCGGCGCTGAAGAATCAGCTGACGAAAATCTTCAAAAGCAAAACGCGCGACGAGTGGTGCAAGATTATGGAAGGCAGCGACGTGTGCTTCGCGCCCGTGCTGAGCATGGAAGAAGCGCCCAAGCATGCCCATAACCGGCAGCGCGGTACTTTCGTCGAAGTGGAAGGGGTGGTCCAGCCGGGTCCTGCCCCGCGCTTCAGCAGGACGCCGGGGGAAATTCAGCGGCCACCCGCAAGTCCCGGCGAGCATACCGAAGAAGCGCTGCGTGATTGGGGCTTCAGCAGCGTGGAGCTGGAAAGGCTTCGCGCGCAGGGCGCGATCGTGCAAAGCAAGTAGCGGCGGCCGCTGCGGCCTGGGAAGGCGCCCGGGCTGAACCCGGTGGACGGCTGGTTCTCGCCCCGAACGAAAGTGTCGGGTGGGTGCGGCGCGCGTCTTGGACCTACCGCCGCAACGACGCACCTCGCAGCCGAGGCGCTGTCCAGTCGGCCGCGCGTCGTCGGCGCGGTGAGGAGAGCGACACTTTCCGGGCCGCAAGATTAGGTAGCGGTGTGCTCTCCGGAGCGCGGAGAATTTCCGCAGCCACATCGGCGGAGTTGCCCGGGTAGCCGCCAGTATCGAAAAGCAACTTTGGTTCTCGTCAAGCGCAGCGCGCTCGACTAGAGTCACGGGCGGCAAATGCACACGGAGGTCGGTATGCGACTTAAGGCCTGGCGGAGATCCCTTGCGCTGGCTTTTCTTGGTCTGGTTGCCGCGGCGGCGGCCGCGCGCGCCGAGACCTGGAATATCGATCCGGCCCACACGACGGTCGAATTCTCGGTGCGGCACATGATGATCTCCAACGTAAAAGGTCAGTTCGAAAAAGTGTCCGGTACGATCGCCGCCAGCGGCAATGACCCCGGCTCGGTGCAGATCAATGCTGTGATCGACGCGACTTCGATCAATACGCGGGTCGAAAAGCGCGACGCCCACCTGAAAAGTGCGGCTTTCCTGGAGGTGGACAAGTATCCCACCATCACTTTCAAATCGACTAAGGTCGAGCCCGACGGACCCAACAAATGGAAGGTCACCGGCGACCTGACGCTGCATGGCGTGACCAAACCGGTCGTACTCGAGGTCGAAACCGCCACACCGATCAAGGACCCCACTGGCAATACTCGCGCCGGGGCATCGGCAACCACCCAGATCGATCGCAAGGATTTCGGCATAGTCTGGAATAAGCCACTGGAGACGGGAGGCGTGTTGGTCGGTGACGAGGTGTCGATCGCGATCGAGGTCGAGACGGTCCAGTAGTAGCGGAGAAGTAAATCCAATGGAGTTTGGACTGCAACTAACCAACCTGGAACCGGCGCGCCTGCGCTCCATCGCGCAAACGGCCGAGGGGCTCGGTTACGGCCTGATCGTCTTCCCCGATCACATCGTGATCGAGGGTCCCGAGCGGCACTACGACCCGCATGCGCTGGCGTACGATGCGATGATCGTGGCGGCGACCGTGGCCGAGGCCACCAGCAAGGTCAAGATCGGCCACCTGGTGCTGTGCAATCTGTTTCGCCATCCCGCCATCACCGCGCAGAGTCTGGTAGCGCTCGACCACATCAGCAACGGCCGATTGCTCGCGGGTCTAGGTACCGGATGGACGGAGACCGAATTTCAGATGACGGGAATCCCGTTTCCGCCGATCGGGGAGCGGTTGAGGATGCTGGACGAGTCGCTGGAATGCATTCTGTCGTTGTGGGGGAATGAGCGGACCACCTTCAGCGGTGAGTTTTACCAGCTCCGCGATGCGATTCTGTGGCCCAAACCCATCCAGAAACCGCATCCACCGATTATCATCGGGGGCGGCGGCAATGGCCTGTTGCGCATCGCGGCCAAGTACGCGGACAACGTCAACCTTATCCCGGACGCAGGGAAGCAGGGAAAAATCTCGCTCGACAACGTCAAGAAGATGACCGACGAGTCCTTTCGCAAGAAGATCGATTTCGTGCGCGAGGAAGCAAAACGCCACGGGCGCGATCTCGCGGCGATCAAATTCAGCAACTTTATCTTCAACTACATGATAACCGATTCGAAGGAAGCGACGCGCCAGACGGCCGAAATGATGGCGGCCGGTTTTGGGATGCCCAGCGGCGAAGCGATGCTGCAATCACCGATGTCGCTAATTGGTACCCCCGACGAGTGTATCGCGGAGTTAAAGCGCCGTGCCAAAAGTTGGGGCGTGTCTCAATTCATATTCGCGACGGCGATGGGGATCGACGAAGCGCAGACCCGCACGCTTTACGAGCAAGTTCTTTCGCACGTGTGACAAATCGACCAGGGGAAAAACTAATGGAAACCATACGCTTTGATGATGTGGAAAAGCTGCGGTCGAAGATTAGCCAGGAGTATGGCAGCTGGTGCAAACCGATCGAGGTAAGCCAGCAGAAGATTAACCAGTTCGCCGACGTTACCGGCGATCATCAGTGGATTCATATCGATATCGAGCGCTGCAAGAAGGAGAGTCCGTTCGGGGGTCCGGTGGCACACGGATTTCTGACGCTGAGCCTGCTCCCTGCGTTCGAATACTCGAATGATTGGCAGGTGGTCGGGTTCCGCAACGTCGTGAACTACGGCGCCAACAAGCTGCGCTTCATCTCGCCGGTTCCCGCGGGAGCGCAGGTGCATGCGCATTCGCGTCTGGTCGCGGTGGAGGCACGTCCACAGGCTACCCAGGTAACCCAGGAGACGGCGGTACACGTGGTTGGCAATGATAGGCCCGCGCTGATTTACGAAGGGATCTTTCTGTACGTGAAGTAGCACAACTTCGAAGAGCAGAGACGAAGGGGGCAGACCCGCCGCGACTGCGGCGCCGTTTAAGAAACAGCCGATCTTCCCGAAACACGGAGCCTTTGGACATCGTGGGAGCCCAGGCTCTAGGATGTGATGCATGGAAAAGCCACGGATGCTTGAGGGTTATCGGGTTCTTGATTTCACCCACTTTGTGGCGGGGCCGACCTGCACCCGAATTCTTGGCGAGATGGGCGCCGATGTGATCAAAGTCGAGCGCTCGCCCGAAGGCGACCGTGTGCGGGCGCTGGGAATCGTGCGGGATGGAATCAGCACCTACTATGTCCAGCACAACCATTCCAAGCGCAGCCTCGCGATCGATTTGCGCCAGCCAAGGGGACGCGATCTGCTGCTCTCGATGATCCCGAAAATTGATGTGGTGGTGGAAAATTTCGCACCGGGCGTGATTGCGAAAATGGGCTTCGGCTACGAAGCTCTCAGCAAGATCAACCCGCGTATCGTCATGTGTTCGGTCTCGGTCGCGGGCCAGACCGGACCACTCAGCTATAAACCCGGGTACGACTATCTGGGTGCGTCATACGCCGGAGTAATCGATCAGCTGGGCGAACCGGATCGCACGCCGATCACCCCGCCCCTGGCGATTGGCGACATCTCGACCGGGGTGGCAGCCGCGATGGCGGTGGGATTCGCGCTACTCGATCGCGAGCGCACGGGCGAAGGCCAGTATCTGGATGCGTCGCTGCTGGATACCTACTTCCACATGCACGAATTGTCGGTGCCGGTAGTGTCACTGCGCCCCGGTCGCTGGTCTCCGAAGCGCAATGGAGCACTCCATCCGACCGGCGCGCCGACCGGGGTCTATCGGAGCAAGGAAGGCTACGTCTTCCTGGTGGTCCAGCAACACGAGATTGCCCGGCTGTGGCGCGCGATGAAGCGTCCCGACCTCGCCGAAGATTCGCGCTTCAAAACCAATCGCGATCGAGTGAAGAACCAAGAAGCGCTACGCGAGATTATCGAGCGGTGGCTGCAGTCCCTTCCGGATCGGGATTCTGCTCTGCGCGAGTTGGATGCGCAGCGCGTACCGTGCGCCCCGGTGCTCAAGCTCGAGGAATCGATGGCGCAACCGCATCTGCGCGAGCGGAAGACTGTTCGCCGGATCAAGCACGACGCACTTGGAGAATTCGACCTACCCGGAATGCCGGTGAAATTCTCGCGATGGCCGGATCGCACCGATCTGAAAGCGTCGCGGGTGGGTGCGGACAACACGGCGATTCTGTCCGAAGTGCTGGGAATGACGGCCGCGGAAATTGAGGAACTCTATCGCGAGCAGGTGTTGCTGGCCGCGCCGGTTTCGCCGGCGGCCGCCTCGTAAAACACCGGCGGTCTAGCGACTGGCCAGGAGGTAACTCCCAATGGTCACCGCGCGCATGCTGAATCACATCAACCTGAACGTCAGCGACATCCAGCGCTCGGCACGCTTTTACCAGGAAGCGCTGGGACTGGAGATTGGATTCTGGGAAGGCAAGACCATGGTTTTCCTCCATTCACCCGGCGCACAGGATACCATCACCCTCTGCCAGGCAGGTGCGGGCGAACCGATCGGCGGCAGCGGAGTGTCGCATTTCGGATTTTCAATTGGGGCCGGGAATCTGGATGAAGCCGTGGACCAGTTCCGACGAGCTGGTGGCCAGCTGCTGAGCCGAGGCAAGCATGGCGGCCGATTTCCATACGCATATTTTTCCGACCCGGACGGCTACGTCATCGAATTGGGGAACGGATGAAGCACGCAGGACCCGAGGCGCTGGACCAACTGGAACCAGTGCTCGCTAAGTTGCGCAAACTCGACGGGTTGCGCGAGCGCAAGCGTGGAGCGTTCTATCGCGGCTCGTCGGCATTTCTGCATTTTCATGAAGACCCGGCAGGATTTTTCGCTGACCTGAAGGTGGCTGACGACTTCATCCGGTTTCCGGTGAATAGCGGCGCTGAGGTGGAAAGGTTACTTGCGCGTGCGGCGCGGGCGCTCAAGGGATGACCCGCCAGGCGCAGCGGCGTTCTTCAACTTTGCCCATGATTGGCAACCGTTGAGATGTCATGCTCCGCGCGGGTCGAAACGAGGTCCGTAGAGAGATCGCACTCGGGACCGAATCACGCGCGGTTCAAAAATCCACCGCATGGTAGAACCCTGGGTCTCGCTGAAGAGAACTACCCGTGCGGGGGGCGTTTGCGCCGCAGGTCGGCGGCCGCGCGGGGGAGTGCTTCCGGGCCGGCACGATGGCGCAGCTGCATATCGTTGCCGCAGTGCGGACAATTGATATCTTTCCACTGCACGCCACGGCCGCAGAACGGGCATTTGTAACGGCGGCGCCCAACCCAATAGAAGCCGAGCGCGGTCAGCACCACCATTAGCAGTCCGATAATCGTGTGCCGCACGTTCCCCCCGTGATAGTCAGGCGGCGCCGGCCTTAAGCGCCTGCTCCAGGGCACCGATATTCAGCTCATGACCTTGCGCCATCACCACCAGGAATGCCTTCAGTTCGGGGTCCGAAACGGTGGCCAGATTTTCGTTGATCCTGCGAATAACCCATCGTTGGCCGCGATTTAGCAGCTCGAGCTTGCCGCGAAACTCACCGACCGCTCTGACCTTCTCCACGAAGTCGCCGGTTTTGTTCGATGCGTTTCCGCCCAGCCGCCGCACGTGATGCGACAGCTCGCCGGCGTAGTAACCTTCGTCATGCGCGACTTTTTTGAGCAGTTCCTTGAGTTCCAGAGATCTGGCTTGCCCGGTAAGTTCGTGAAGTACGCGCCCGCCTGCGCGTTCGGCGTCTCCCAGCCCGTTGAGAAATTCTTCGACGTGATTTTCCATCGGCATTACTCCAGATAGACGTCCCCCGTCGCCAGCGGAACGCCAAGGCTACCTCGTAAAGAGGGAATTGGAAGCGACTCTAACCATCCGTCTGGCTACCCTTATCCCGACGGCGCTCTAAAAGGGAGCTCGCCGCGACCGAGTGGTGGCAGCTTCCTAGGGGGGCTTAGTGCCCGTATGAAAGCTCATCTACATCACCGGAACTACCGGGCAGTACGCCGCGCGGAAGCGGCTGTAGCCTAAGAGCATGGAACGGAACATCCGGAGGACAGGTGCTACAGCCCGCGCCGGACTTGGGCTGAACGCCGCCGCGACCCTGCCTGCGAGCAATGATTCGAGGAACCCGGGCTGTTCCGGAAGCTCTTCGATTTTTACTTCCGCGCCGGCCGGCATTCCGGCAAATTCCTTCGCCTTCGCCAGCGCGTCGTCGAATGTGCCGACCGCGTCGATGAGCTTGAGCTCCTTCGCCCTAAGGCCGGTCCACACCCGTCCTTGCGCTACGTCATTCACCTGCCCGATCGTCATGTGCCGGTCGGCGGCGACCACCTTCAGGAAATAGGCGTAGTCGTCGCCGAGGATCTGTTCCTCGAAAATCCTCTGTTGCGCGGGCGTGAAGTCCGTGAAGGAGTCGAACATTTCGTAGTTGGCACCGCGTGTTACCGACCCCGAGTTGAGATAGAACTTCTCGGTTGCCGGCGCGATATTGAACTTGCCGCCCAACACGCCGATAGAACCGGTGATGGTTCCCGCTTCGGCCACAATTGCTTTGGCCGGCACAGAAATCCAGTAGCCGCCTGAAGCCGCGTAGCCCGACATACTCACCACCACCGGCTTTTTTCTCGCGGTTAACTCGACCTCGCGGCGAATCAACTCAGATGCCAGGGTCGATCCCCCCGGCGAGTCGACGCGGAAGACGACCGCGCGGACGTCATCGTCTTCGCGGGCATCCTTCAATGCATCGACGATTTCATCGGAACCCATGGAATTGCTGTCGGGCGAAAGCAGCGGGTCGAACCCGCCCTCGCCATGCTCGATCGCTCCCGACCCATAAATGACGGCTATCTTGTCGCCACCGCGGAACCCATCAAGCAGCCGCGCGCGGGTGTAGTCGTCGTAGTTCTCTAGCCGGTGATGTCCTCCGCCCCAGTTCTTGAGTTTCTCCGTGAACTCATCTTCGTAGGCAAGCTTGTCAACCAGTTTGGCCTTGAGGCTATTGGCTGCGTTGATCGGCGCCTGGTCAACCAGGGTCTTGATCGTGGCCGCATCCAGATGGCGCTCATCCGCAATTTGCCCGACGATCTGATCAAACAGGTCACCGACCAGTGCGTCATCGTCCCGGTGCTGCGGTTCAGTAAATTCCTTGTTCGTGAAGACGTTAAAGGCTGTCTTGTATTCGCCGATCGCACCGATGTTCGGTTTGATGCCGAGCCAGTCCAGCGTTCCACGTCCGAAGAACTCCCTCAATCCGACCCCGATCAGATTCAACTCGCCGCGCGGCATCAGCGAGACATTATCCGCGGCGGCGGCGACCAGGTAGGGCAAATTGCCGGGGTCGCCGTCACCCGCAGTTTCAATGTAGGCTGCGGTCCACTTGCCGGTCTTGCGAAACTTCCTAACCTCTGCGGCAATCTCCTGCGCCTGCGCGAGTTCCATTTCAGGATCGATGACTTTGATCGCCAGACCGATGATTCTGGGATCTTTGGCGCCCCGATCGATCGCGCGTCGCACAAAGTTCAGCGGGGTTCCATTCGAATTCAGCAGACCCAATACGCCGTTCGAGCCGCGCTCGGCCACCGGTCCCGACAGCGTCACGACCAGCACCGAGCCAGCGGGCACTCGATGCGCGACGTAATCAGAGGCGAGTACGATCACGAACAGCACCGCAATCACAATTATGGTCCGCACGAACCAGCGGAAAATTCTTTTCAGCATTCAACTCTCCGTTGCGCCACGCGCTATATGGGGGCGGCCAGGCGGGTGCGCTCCCTATTCCCTTGGTAACCAGCGCCCTGCAAGATAGCCAACCACACCTGTCGGAACGGGGCCAGACTGAGTTTTGACTCGCGGCGGGGGAACGATCTCACAACCATGGCGACCGCCTTAAAGCCGCACACTCTGCTGCACGAACTCCCGATGGGAAGGACGCACGTCAGGATCATCGTGTTGTGCTTCTTCGCCTGGATTTTCGACTTCTACGATCTGATTCTGTATTCGTTCTTGCTGGTGCCAATCGCCCGGGAGCTGCGCCTGAGCCCGGGCGCTTCATCTCTGGCGCTCGGAAGCTCGCTGCTGATGACGGCGGCGGGCGGAATAATCTTCGGTTTCGCCGGCGATCGCTTTGGCCGCAAGCCGACCATCGTCGTGACCGTCGCGATTTATGGAATTGGTACTCTGCTATCTGCCGCGAGCAGCTCGCTGGTGGAACTGATCGTTTATCGATCGATCACCGGCCTTGGGATGGGTGGTGGATGGGCACCGGGGCAGAGTTTGATCGCGGAGAGCGTTCCGGCGCAGTATCGCGCGCGCTACGCCGCATATGTGCAGACTGGAGCACCGCTGGGAATTCTGCTCGCGGCGGTCGTCAGCGGCCAGGTTACACCGATCATCGGATGGCGCGCGACGTTTATGCTCTCTGCCGCGCCTGCCCTGATCGTCGCGGTGGCGGTCATTCGCTATCTGCCGGAAAGCGATGTGTGGCTTCATATCCGTGCCGTCGCGAAAGCCGAGGGCGTGACCGGGGGTGGCGCAGTGGATGACTCTTGGACCTCCGCGCTCCGGGAACATCGCCGGATATTCACGCTGCTGTTTTTCACCCTGTTACTCAGTTCGGAGGCCTACTGGTTCACCTACACCTGGATGCCTGGCTACCTGGAACTGAAGCGCGGGCTCAGTGCAGCAGGGGTGAGTGCGCTGGTCATCTTCATGCAGGTTGGTGGGGTTATCGGTTATGCGATCTTTGGTCTGCTTGCCGATCGGTTCGGGCGCCGGCCGACGTACTTTGTGTTCGGCGTGCTGATGGCAGTGGGCTTGCTGCCGCCGACGATCTTTTGGGACGCGGCGTCGGGAGTGCGCGGGCTGATCGCGGTGGCGATGTTCATGGTGGGCTTCGGCACCGGACTATGGAGCGGCGTGGCACCGATGATCTCTGAGATGTTGCCCACGCGGGTGCGCAATACCGCGCTCGGGCTACTGCTCAATGTCACCCGCGGTTTTCAATTTTTCACCCCGATCTTCATCGCGGCGATGGGCGCACGGGTGGGGTTTGCCCCGACCCTCGCGCTGGGCGCGGTGTTCTCGGCCGCAGGCGCTTCAATGGTGTGGACGCTGCCGGAGACGCGGGGCCGGCGCATTACCGCACTCGACAGGGCGGTCGCGCCGAGCCGCGTTCACCCCGACCCCTGACGCCTTCCTCACAGGCATTCACGGTTAGTGGCGGCTCTGAGCCAGGGTCAGCGCGCAAAGCGGGTAGACCACTCTCTTCCGATCCCGACGCTACGGCGAGCTGCCGAGGGGCTCGCGCTCTACCGAGGAGTCATCGAAGTAGAGATGATCGCCGAGCCGTGTCAAACGCAGCGTAGTGGTCGTCCTCACACCCTGCAGTTCCAGTTCGGTCTTCATGGTGAACCCGTGTGCAGGGCCGGCGTATGAGCTTTCGCCCTTGAGCGCTTCGCGCATGACGCGCCCGCTGGGAGAGATCGAGCCGGGTCCCACGTTGGGCAACAAACCGAGTACCGAGGCTATGGTTGGGGC
The DNA here is from genome assembly GCA_036495685.1 of Candidatus Binataceae bacterium. NCBI lineage: Bacteria > Candidatus Binatota > Binatia (SeqCode) > Binatales (SeqCode) > Binataceae (SeqCode) > Binataceae bacterium (SeqCode). Next base: position 42,038 of record DASXMJ010000090.1, read on the forward strand.
GACGTCGATATTTCCGGTGGGATTCTCATCCGAAAACCCCCGCTTGAAGTCGGGACCGATGGCCGCGGCAAAGTTGTGAATTTCGCGCACCCCAGCCGCGCCGTGCATACCCATTCCGGTCGTGAAACCGTCGATTTTCCCGGTATCCGAATAGACCAGGCCCCTAACCGGATGCACCAATTCCTGCGACTTGTTGGGCATCGGTTGCTGGCCCTTGAGTGCCAATGCGAACGCGAGGTTGTTGGGACCGGTGAGACCCTTGTTGTCGGTGTCTGCGGATTCCGCAAAGGAGATAATCAAATCCGGCGAGCGAGCCTGGTTCAGAAGGCCAAGCGCCGATTGCGCAAAGGTCCCATCAATCCAGCCCTTGTAAGGCGGCTCGGGTTTGTACCGGCGACCATGCTTGGCGGCGGGCGCAACGATCGCCAACTCCCGCGAAAAGATCGGGCCGCACCATTCCTGCGCCTCGCAGAAATCGACGATCTTCTGTAAGCGCTCGCGAATTGCCTCGCGAGTCGGGAATGCTGTGGAGGAAAGATAGAGCAAATCGCTGCCGCCGTTGGGCGCGATGACCACATCGTTGGAGTCGATCGCTTTCTTGAGCCCGGCTGAAACCAGTAGCGCGGCCAGCCACACCCGCAGGCGAATCGTCGCAAAGCCGTGATCCGACACCACCATCATATCGGTGCGATTGTCGAGCCTTGTAGCCGCCACCGCCGCACGGACCGTCATCAGATCTTCGTCGGCCGCCCGCAGCGCTTCCATGGCGGGGAGGGTGCCGAGCCCGGCGCGATGCTGGGTAACGTCGGGATTGTGCAGCCACAGGGTAACCAGCGCGGGATGGCCGTTCTCGAGGGATTGTTTAGCGGCGGGAATCGCGCGGTCCGCGACGAACCGCGCGAACGCTCGGTCGCGTTCGCGATCCGAAACACCCTCACGGGTGGTCGGCGGCAATGCATTGCGCACGTCGTCGAGGACCGGCGGGAACGCGGCGTCATCGCTCAAGAACGTGTAGTTGGCTTGCGGTAGCCGCAGCAAGTCGCGTCCGTCGACGACCGTGTCCGCTCGAGTGTCGAACAGAAAAGTCGGTCCGCGCTTGCCGACAATCGCGAGAAACCCGTTCTCGCGCTCCACTTGCTGTGCCACGCTGTCGACCCCGAGCAGATAACCGGCAAACCCGCCCGGGGAATCCAGTGCTGAAAGCGTGTGGGTGTCCTCTAGGTCGACGACCTGCGCGAGGGTCTTAAGCGGCTCTTGGCTGAGGTTCGCACCGTGCTGCGCGAGTGCCGGGCCAAGATACATCGTGTCGCCGAGAATACCGGTGGTTCCCGCCGAAGCGCCGGTCGCCAGAGTGGCCGCATTGACCATCGTGACGGTCGGGAATTGCGAATGCTGGCGGTCGAAGCGAACCCCCTCGCGTGCGAGATCATAAAGATGAGGCATGTCGCGCGGGATGACTGAATCGGGCCGCAGGCCGTCGCAAACGACCACGATGAAAAGGCGTGGATTCCCGCGGCTCTGCGCGGATGCAAATCCGTCGGCTAGAGCGAACAGGCCGACGAGAATCAGGGGCACGAGCAAGAGAAACCGCTTCATGGGTCAGAGCATCAAAGCGGGTGACTAACGGTGAAGTCAACTGAAGGGTCGTGACGGCCGTCTCCTGCGACCCGCTCACCCGCCTTACGGGAGCGCGCCGTGTTCCGGTGACCCGGGAGATCGCGGACGCATTGAGAGATGAGCCAGTCGCGATCGCGCTGAGCGCAGCCATGCGCTTTTCAGCCCGCGAGAGCGCGCGATTTCTGGGGAGGTCGGCTTATCGGGCGGAAAGGCAGCCCTGACCGCGGTTTCAAGTGCCGCGCAGCTTTTGGTAGCGTGGTCGTCCGGTTGCGGAGGGCAGGTGCGTTGCGCATAGCGTTGCTCGGACAGGCGGCTTTCGCGGAGAAAGCGCTCGAGGCGCTCGTCAAACATGGCGACGAGATCGTACGCGTGTTCGCGCCGCCTGACCCGCCCGCGGGCAGGGCGGACCCACTCAAGGTGAAGGCCCTCGAGCTGGGTCTTCCGCTGTCACAGCCAGGGTCGTTCAAAAGAGACCCGGCGGCATTCGAACATTTCAAAGCGCTCAACGCCGACCTCGCGATTCTCGCCTTCGTGACCATCATCGTCCCGGAGCCAATCCTGTATCTGCCACGCCATAAGTCGATTTGCTTCCACCCTTCACTACTGCCGCGACGTCGAGGCGCGAGCGCAATCAATTGGGCAATCATAAAAGGCGATCGCGAGACCGGCGTCACCTGGTTCTGGCCCGACGCAGGAATCGACACGGGGCCTATCCTGATCCAGAAGCGCGTCCCCATAAGCGAGGGCGACACAACCGGCTCGATCTACTTCAACAAGCTCTTCCCGCTGGGGATAGAAACGATGATCGAGGCGGTCGATTTGATCGAGGCGGGCAAAGCTCCGGCGCTGGTGCAGGACGAGAGCCAGGCGACCTACGAACCACCGTGCCGCGATGAACATGCAAAAATTGATTTTGCCAGACCCGCGCGAGAAGTCTTCAACCTGGTTCGCGGGTGTGACCCGCAGCCAGGTGCGTATGCCGAGCTCAATGGCAAACGCGTACGCCTATACGACGCTGCGCTGGAGGCCACGCCCGCGGACGGAGCGCCGGGTACCATCGTGACGATCGCGGCGGACGCGATGCGCATCGCGCTGGGGGATGGTGCGCAATTGGCAGTCAAGCGTGCGCGCATCGACCCCAGCCCCAAGAAGGTTGCGCCCGGCGAGCTGGGCGAACTGCGGGCCCGTGCACAGTTGAAGTGACTGGCTTTGTCGCATGTCTTGACATCGCGTAGAATCGGTGGCCGAGACTGGTCCAAGCGAGGTGTGTCCACAGCTCGCGAGATTCGACGACTGCGTCACAAATGCTCGGCGCGGAATGACGGTGGCTGACCATGCGAATCTGCGTAGGAACCTCCAAGGGAGTGGTCATTCTCGATCCGGCGCGCGGCCCGCTGCCGCTGATGGTGCTGGCCGATCCCACGGCTGTCTGGTGTATGGCGCAGGACTGCGCCGAACCTGCGGTGATCTATGCGGGTGCGACCGAACACGTGCGCGGACGCGGTACCCTGGCCCGTTCGGTCGATGGCGGCAGGTCGTGGACCGATATCACGCCGGGCGGTGCGCGCGATGAGGAAGTCTGGGCCCTGGGGGCGTCGCCAGTGGTCAAGGACCAGGTCTTCGTAGGCACGTCACATGCGCGGCTGTTTCGCAGTGATGATCGCGGCCGGTCGTTCCGCGAGTGCGCAGGTTTTTTGAGAATTCCGGGCCGGGACCGGTGGACCTTTCCCCCACCGCCTCACATACCGCACGTGCGTTCGATAAGCTTCGACCCGCACATCCCGTCGACGATGTATGTCGGGGTCGAGGAAGGCGGCGTGTATCGCTCCCGCGACGCGGGCGCCAACTTCGAGTCGCTCAACGAGGGACTCTACGACGATATTCACACGGTCGCGATCGATCCGCGCGATTCGCGCCGGCTGTATGCAACTACCGGGGACGGCTTTTATCGATCCGACAATGCCGGCGGCTCCTGGCAGCACATCACGGACGGTATGGATCGCAGCTACACGGTGCCACTGCTGATCGCGGGAACTGATGCAGAGACGATCTTCACTGCCGCAGCGGCGGGACCTCCGCCGACCTGGTCCATAGGACACGCCGGCGCCGACGCGATGCTTTTTCGCAGCACCGATCATGGGCAGAGCTTCACGCCAATTTTGGCCGAACATGTGTGGGGCCGCGGCATGATCATGCGCCTGCGGTGCGACCCCGAGTGCGGCGGGTTTCTTGGGGTCACCAACGACGGCTACGTGATTCGCGCTACCGAGCAATGCGCGAGCGTAAAGGCGATCGCCGAGAAGTTGCCACCTGCCTACGATCTGGTAGCTCTGTCCTGAGCAAGTAGACGCCCATATTCGGCCGATTTAGCCGATTTCCCCCGACACTCGATTTCCCGGACAACACGGACACTCGGGATACCTGAACACCCGGTGTGGCCACTGCCAAGTGAGTGCTGCTTGACTGGGACGAAAAAAAAGCGAAACTAGGTCTATGAAGGCCGCCGACACCTTGCCGCTCCAGCTACAATCCGAGGGCGAACTCGAACAGACCCGCGGAGTGGAATTCATCGAGATGCCGGTGCATCGGATTTTGAACCGATGCACGAGCGAGCGAATGCCGTTTCGCTGGACCATCAATCCCTATCGCGGATGCGAGTTCGGGTGTGTTTATTGCTACGCGCGCTACACCCACGACTTCCTCGAGCTGCGCGATCCGCTGGATTTTGAGCGGCGCATCTTCGTCAAGCGGATGGCGGCTGAGGTCCTGGCGCGCACGCTGTCGCGCACGCCGATCGGCGAGGACGCCATCGCGATCGGCACGGCGACCGATCCGTATCAGCCAGCCGAGCGCAAATTCCGGCTCACCCGCTCGATGCTGGAAGTGTTTGCGAATCTGGCAGGGCTCAATCTCTCGATCACCACCAAGTCCGCGCTGGTTACGCGCGACCTTGACCTGCTGATGAAGATAAACCGGCGTTCGCATCTGCAGGTGAATATCTCCCTGATAACGCTCGACCGGCGATTGCAGCGGCTGCTGGAGCCACGCGCACCGCGGCCTGCCCTAAGGCTGCGCGCGCTCAATGAGCTCGCGCGCGCCGGCATCCGCTGCAACATCCTGATGATGCCGATGATTCCGGGCCTCACCGACGAGCCGGCGCGCATCGAAAACGTGATTCGCGCAGCGAAGCGCGCTGGTGCCGACGGTCTGTGGTGGCGGTCGCTATATCTTAAGCCCGCGGCAGCGCGAAGATTCATTCCCTTCGTCCGGGAACGATTTCCGCAGCTCGCGCCGCGTATCGATGAGTTCTACGGGCGCCACGTTTACGCACCCGCGGCTTACGACGACCGGATGCGAGCGATCTTCGATCGCTTGCGCCAGCGGCACGGCTTCGCACTATCGCGGGAACGCGACGAGTCGGCCAATGTGGCGATTCGGCCCGCGGCGCAAGTTCCCAGGCAGTTGAGTTTAGTAGCTGGTTCCTAGTTGGAATTTCAGGCGGGTCCTGCTGCCTTTTCTAGGAACGCGGGCTCAAGCAGTGCCCACTTAAGGACGATTGGGTGCTCGCCCTCTCCCACCACTTAACCTTCTCTTCATTGCTCCGACCCGTTGCTCGGGTTATATAGCCGTCGCGACTGCGTCGCTTCTGGGCACTCCCGCGAAGGGATGCGCTCAGACTGAAAACAGCATGCGGATGATTGAATTTCGTCGGGAGCTAAGGAGGGTGTTAGTCGCGCTGTTCGCGATGGCGACGACGGTGGCGTGTACACATGCGTTTCAGACCAGCGGCGAGGCTCTCCCGGAGAAGATGCATGTGGGAGAATTTTCCTTCGAACGACCGCAGGGGGAGGGATGGTACCTCGAGAATGTGAGCGACCCGCCGACCATCGTGGAATTCACCAAGCGTGGCCCGCAATGGGAAGCGCAGATCCTGGTGTTGGGATTTCATCCGGACGGCCGCGTCACCAATTCCAATGAACTGATGGAATGGGCCCAGGAACTGCCCGACGCCGACAAGGTGGTTGCGCCGGCGCCGGGGCACGGAGCGACTTGCGTGCGCTATCACGGCCGCTCGTTCATGACCCTGCACTACGCGAACACGCCGAACCCGGTGTCCAATCAGATCGCGACCGACGAAGACAGCCTCGAATGCATCGACCCGCATCAGCCTGGACTGCTGGTCAGGTTCATCACCACGCAGCGCAGCGAGACCGGCGGCACCCCCGAGGGCACCGCTGAGGCGTATGCGTTCCTCAAGAGCATCCAGTTCGCGGAAAAGTAGAGAGCGATCCCCGCAAGTGGACTTCGGTTGTGTGGATGGGCGCCTTTCCCAGAAGGGGAGCCAGCAAAAATGGCCGCTATCCCCGAGCAGGCTCGGTGCGGTTTGTGGGAACGTGGTAACTTGCAGGAACGGAAAAGTTTGGTGCGCGGGGCGGGACTTGAACCCGCACGGTATCACTACCACTAGCCCCTCAAACTAGCGTGTCTGCCATTCCACCACCCGCGCACATCGAAAAGATCCGGGCGATCCTTGAGGGAGCGTCGCACTTGCCCGGACTCAGGTCTAATGACTGGCCGGGGCGGGCGTCGCGCTACCCCCCGGATTTCCCGGTGCCGGCGCCTTCGACACCGGCGCTGCCGGCATCACGCTTCGGCTGCCGGAGAATGGCCCCGAGAAGATGCTGCCGGTGACGCGGCGCGTGGACGCATAGGCCAGGAAAAGCGAGGTCACGAAGAAAATCGTCGCAAGCAGCACGGTCGCCTTGGTCAACGCGTTGCCCGCCCCGCCGGCGCCGAAGACGGTCTGGCTCGACCCGCCAAAAACTGCCCCCACATCGGCACCCTTGCCATGCTGGAGGAGAATGATGATGACCAGCGCGAGGCTGACCAGCACGTGTATTGTGATTACTGCCGATGCCATCTGAGCGTCAGCCGACCTTGGCTCGAACAATCCTGGCAAACGAGTCAGCCTTCAAGCTTGCCCCGCCGACCAGAGCCCCGTCAATATTCGGCTTGGACACGAGCGAGTCAACATTCTCGGCGGTAACGCTTCCGCCGTACAGAATCCTTATCGAGTCGGCTTTTTCCTGCCCAACCAGGTCGCGGAGCGATTCGCGAATGGCGCCGTGGACATGCTCGGCCTGCTCCGGGGTGGCGTTGCGCCCGGTGCCGATCGCCCATACCGGCTCGTAAGCAACCGTCACCTCTCCGCGGTGTTGCGGGTACACGCCCGCGAGCCCCGCTTGCAACTGGGTGAGTACAACCTCCAGCGCGCGGCCCGCGTCATGCTCCTGCTGGGTTTCGCCAACGCAGAGGATGGGAGTCAGCCGGTGACGAGCCGCGGCCAGTACTTTTCGATTAATCAGGTCGTCGTTCTCGCGAAAAACGTGGCGGCGCTCGGAGTGGCCCAGAATGACGTGGGTAACTCCGAATCCCTTGAGCATCGGAGCCGACACTTCGCCAGTGAAGGCGCCCTGGTCTTCGAAGTGCATGTTCTGCGCCCCCAACGCGATCGATGCGCCGGCGAGCGCTTGCGACGCGGCCGGAATGAGCACCGCGGGTGGAGCGATCAACACGTCGCGATCGCGAGCGAGCGCGGCCGCATCGCGATCGATATCCTTCCGCAACGCTGCGAGCAGCGCACGCGCCTCGAGCGCGGTCAGATTCATCTTCCAGTTGCCAGCTATTAATATCCTGCGCATCGCGGTTTTCCCTGCTTCAGCTTTCCAGCGCTTTGACCCCGGGCAGCACACGGCCTTCGAGATACTCCAGCGTCGCGCCGCCGCCGGTCGAGATGTGCGTGAAGCGGCTGGCCCACGGTGCATGCGCTAGGGCTGCCGCGGTGTCTCCACCACCGATAATCGACTTGACGCCGTCGGTGTTGGCCAGCGCCTCTCCGACCGCAAGGGTGCCGTGCGCGAACTCGGGCAGTTCGAAGAATCCTAGCGGGCCATTCCAGATTACCGTCTTGGCGTGCGCGATCTCGCTCTTGAACTGCTCGATGGTGGTAGGCCCGATATCCAGTCCCATCAGGTCGCCTGGAATGTCGGTCACCGTGCGGATAAGGGCGCCGGCCTCGGGCGCCGAAGCGACCACGTGGTCGCTCGGCAGCATGATCCGGACGCCTTTACGCTCGGCCTCGGCAACCAGGTCACGCGCGAGTTCGAGTTTGTCTTCCTCGACGCGCGAGCGGCCGGTGACGATGCCGTTGGCCTTGAGGAAGGTATAGGCCATCGCACCGCCTATCAGGATTGCGTCTACCTTGGTCAGCAGATTGCGGATCACGCCGATTTTGTCAGACACCTTGGCGCCGCCCATGATCGCGAGCGAGGGGCGCGCGGGATTTTCGATGACCGCGCCAAGAGCCTCCAGCTCCCTCATCATCAGGAAGCCCGCCGCGCGTTCAGCGATAAACGCGGTCACGCCCACGGTCGATGCGTGCGCGCGATGAGCGGTGCCGAATGCGTCATTCACATACGCTTGCTTGCCGCGCGCCAGCTCGTGCGCGAAATCGCGATCGTTGGCCTCTTCTTCAGCATGGAAGCGGAGATTCTCCAGCAGGAGCGCATCACCGGGTTTGAGCGCATTGATCATCCGGCCCGTCACCTCGCCAATGCAATCGGGCGCCAGCGCGACCTTGCGCGCAAGGACCTCGCTCAGGTAATCGGCGACTGGTTTCAGAGAGAGCGCGGGAGTGCGCTCCTTGGGGCGGCCAAGATGCGAGCACAGCACCGCGCTTCCTCCCTGCTCGATCACGTAGCGGATGGTGGGGAGGCTGGCATCGATTCGACCGGTGTCGGAAATCGTGCGGTCGGCGAGCGGCACGTTGAAGTCGAAGCGCAACAGCACGTGCTTGCCGGCGAGTTTGAGCTGCGCGATCGATGATATCGGCATGGGCCGCGACCTAACCTGCCCGCCGCGGGCCGCGAACAGGCACCCTGACTTTTCCCACGTCCGTGACTGCGGCGCCGGCGTGAGGCACCCGCGCGCGGCTTAGCTGGTTGCTGAAATCGCTGCTCGGGTATGGGCCGCACCGGATGCTCGAGTTGGAGCGCCGTTTACCAGGTGCGCGGCCCGCCCCCTCGTTCACGGCTGAGAACGAACGGCGCCCCTCGGGCGAAAAAGCGGATTCCTTCACGTTCCCGGAAAGCGACCGCTAGAGTCTGGCCGCCACAAACGCCGTTACGTCGGCGAGCCGGTTGGAGTATCCCCACTCGTTGTCATACCAGGAGAAAATTTTCACCAGCTTGCCACCCAAGACCTTGGTCAGCGGCGCATCAAAGATCGACGATGCGGGGTTGCCGTTGAAATCGACCGACACCAGCGGCGCCTCGCTGTACGCGAGAATGCCCTTGAGCGGGCCTTCGGCCGCTTTCTTCATCGCGTCGTTGACCGCCCTCTCATCGGCGTCCCTCTCGATGGTCGCGGTCAGGTCGACCACCGAGACGTTCGCGGTCGGCACCCGCACCGCAATTCCATCGAGCTTGCCTTTGAGCGCGGGCAGCACTAGCCCGATCGCGCGTGCCGCACCGGTCGAGGTAGGAACCATGGACAGCGCGGCGGCGCGGGCCCGTCGCAAATCATTATGCGGGCCGTCCTGGAGCATCTGATCGGAGGTGTAGCTGTGCACGGTGGTCATGAGCCCGTGGATGACACCGAAATTCTCGTGCAGGACTTTCGCCACCGGAGCCAGGCAATTGGTGGTGCACGATGCGTTGGAGATGACATCGTGCTTCGCGCGGTCGTAAGTCTCCTCGTTCACTCCGAGACACAGCGTGACGTCGGCACCATCGGCCGGTGCGCTGATCACGACCTTCTTCGCGCCGGCAGCAATATGAAGCGCGGCCTTGTCGCGCGCGGTGAACAGCCCGGTCGATTCGACCACCGCCTGCACCCCGAGCCTCGCCCACGGCAGTTTTGCGGGGTCGCGTTCGGCGAGCACCTGGATCGGGCGACCATCGACTACGATGCTAGTACCTTCGGTCTTGACCTCCTGCTTTAGGGTGCCGTGTATCGAATCGTGCTTGAGAAGATGAGCGAGCGTCGCGGCATTGGTGATATCGTTGACCGCGACGACCTCGAGTTCCGGCTTACCCAGCGCTGCCCGAAAGAACATCCGACCGATCCGGCCGAAGCCGTTTATTCCAATCTTGCTCGCCACGTGATTTGCCTCCGAGACTCAGCGGAAAGTGCTGCCCGGAACCTTAGATAAGGAGGGGCATTCGCTTCAAGTCTGCTATCAGTTTCATCTTGGCCTGGTTTTATCGACTCAGGCTAGGGTTGCTTCGGGTCACTGGTTTTGATTTGGGCGAAAACCCTATAATAACCGCATCTTCGGAATGGCGGTGCTATGCTTCCTCAGATGAGCGAGGCGACCGGGCAGCTGGGTGTGGTGCAGTTGGTGGTGGGGACCGGGCCGGTCGTCGCGGCCGTGCTGTGGATTCTAATCGCTTTTTCCGTCGGCTGCTGGGGAGTCATTCTTTACAAGCTGGTGCAGGTTTCCCGCGCGCGGCGCCAATCCGAGCGCTTTATCACGATTTTCTGGGAATCCAAGAACCTCAACGCCATCCACACCGCGAGCCTTGGCTTCGGCCACAGTCCGGTCGCGCAGGTGTTTCGCGCCGGCTACCAAGAGCTGCTGCAGCTCACCCGTGCCAAGAAGCAGGTGGTCGGCGGTGAAGGTTCGTTTTCCACCGATCTGGGCGGTATCGAAAACGTCACCCGCTCGATGAAGCGGCAATCGAACGTCGAACTGACCAAGCTCGAATACGGCACGACTTTTCTCGCCACCTCCGGATCGACCTGTCCGTTTATCGGACTGTTCGGCACGGTTTGGGGAATCATGACCGCGTTTATTGGCCTGTCGGCGGCGCATTCTTCGAATATCCAGGCGGTAGCACCCGGCATCGCCGAGGCGCTGATCGCGACCGCGGTTGGTCTGGTCGCCGCCATTCCCGCGCAGATGTTTTACAATTATTTCGTCGCGCGGATTCGCGTGCTGGCGACCGAGATGGACAATTTCACGTCCGAATTCCTGAATATTGCCGAACGCCACTTCCTGTCATAGTGCCCCCAATGGCTTTTGAACCCGGACAGCGCGGTCAATTCGTATCGCAGATCAATGTTACGCCGCTGGTCGACGTAATGCTGGTGCTGCTGGTGATTTTTATGGTGACCGCGCCAATTATCCAGCAAGGCGTGCAGGTCGCGCTGCCCAAGGTCAAGGCCGAAGCGCTGCCCGGGAAGGAAGAGCAGTTCGTCGTCTCGATCACCCGTGACGACCAGATTTACCTGAACGATACCAAGCTCACGGCGGTCGCTTTGACCGACAAGCTGACCGCGATAGCAAAAGAGCGCCCCGACCGGCAGGTTTTCATCCGCGCCGACGAGCAGGTTCCTTACGGCGAAGTGATCCGCACGATGGCCGCGATCAAGGCAGCCGGCATCGAAAACGTCGGGATGGTAACGCAACCTGCGACAGAAGCCGCGTCGGATTCTTCTGCAAACCAACACACCAGTGGCAAGCCCGACCAATAGTCGTACTGAGGCCCCCGGGCGGGCGGGCTATCTAGTAGCGATTCTGGTTTCCGCGCTGGGGCACGTGGGCCTGTTCGTGGTGGTGTTTTTCCTCGCGCCGCGCTGGCTCCATTCCGAAGACCGGACCCCGCCCGCGTACACGGTAAAAATCGTTGATGCGCTGCCGGCGGGCGATCTGGGTAGTCATTTGCCGCGGCTCGCACGCAGGACCGCGGAGATCAAGCCACCTGAAGCCCTCGAGGAGGAACCCCCGGTCGAGGAGCAAAAGCCCCCGGAGCAGAAAACCCCGGCGGACGAAGATAAAAACGCCATCGCTCTCAACACGAAGAGCCAGGAAGCGACCCCGACCGAAACTCCGACGCCCACTCCGGAACCGACCCCCGTGCCGACGGTCGAAGCGACCAAAGCGCCGTCGGCGCTTCATACGGCGGTGCCCAGGAAACACCCGATTCCCGTTCCAACTACGGCCAAGAGGCACCCCAACGCCAACCCGACACCGATGTTGATGGCCAAGGTGGAGGTAAAGCCGACCCCGAGCGTTCAGCAGCGGCTCAATAAGCTGCGCGCGCAACTTCTTGCGGAATCGCTCAAGCGACGGTCCAAGGACCAGGAGGACGAAGACACCGACGACGAGGACGAAGACACCGATACCGCATCGCCGCCGACGTCCGGCCCCGCGGGCGCGGGCCCGGTGGTTGGCTCCATTCCGCGTGAGGGCAAGGGTTACGGGGTTGGTCCTGGCGCTGGAAGTGAAGGAATGCTGCAGGACCCCGATTTTGTACTGTACTATCAGGCTGTGCAGGATAAGATTAAGAAGGCTTGGAGCTTCATGGGTGGCTCCTCGGATTTGACCGCGACGGTCGACTTCTCGATCGGTCCGGATGGTGCGCTGACGGGTGTGAAGCTGGCGGCGGGCTCTAAAGATTCCGCCTTCGATGAGTCGGTAATCCGCGCAATTCGGCGCGCGGCACCATTCCCCGCGCCGCCTGACAAATATCGCTCCGAATTCATGCAGGGCATTGAAGCGCAGTTCGCTCTTGGGGATCTTAGATCCTAGGCCTTAACGGGAGAGGTGAGGTTGTGCGGACGCGGTGGCGTGGCAGTCCTACCCGATTGCCTCTAAGTCGGCGAAATATCGAGCGGCGAACCCTACCCCATCTGTGTGCATGGCTGGCAGGGGTGATTGCGCTGTTTTTACCGATTGCGGCTCGCGCGCAGATCCAGATGCGCATCATCGGGCAGGAGCGGCAGTATGCGATGGCGGTGTCGCCGCTCAAGAACCTTTCCGGCGACGACAATCATCAAGCTTCCAACGCCTTCACCAGAACGCTGACGCGGGACTTTGAGCTTTCCGGCTATTTTCGCATCATCGATCCGCACGCCTACGTCGAGGACGCGCAGCAATCGGGCTACGAGCTCGGTCAGTTCAATTTCGCGGACTGGACCTCGATAAACACCGACTTCCTGGTCAAGGGCGCGGTCACCGTCAACAGTGCCAAGGTCCAGCTCACGGTATACTTGTACGACGTTGCGCAGCAGCGCCGTAAGATGGGCAAGAGTTTCAGCGGCGCCGTGGACGAGGTGCCGCGGATGGCGCGGCGGTTCGCCGACGCGGCATTGGAGGCGATGACCGGGCAGCGCGGGCCGTTTGACAGTAAGCTCGCCTTCGTTTCGACCGGCACGAGCCGATTCAAGGAGGTTTATACCCAGAGCATCGACGGGCAGGACTTGAACCAACAGACCCACAACTCGACTATCAACCTGTTTCCCGATTGGGATCAGAGCACGCGCTTCCTGCTGTATCTCTCGTACAAGAGCGGCGAGCCGGGTCTTTACCTGGCCGATCTCAAGCAACGCGTGGAATCGCGCATCACCACCAATCGCGGGATTATCATCGGCGGGGCGCTCTCTCCCGACGGGCAGCTCGTCGTGGCATCAATCGAGCGCGCCGGCGCGACCAATCTCTACCTCTTGGACCGCAACGGTCACGAAATGCGGCGGCTCACCGACACCGGAGGCATCAATTGCACGCCGAACTTTTCACAGGATGGGTCGAAGCTGGCGTTCACTTCGGATCGGTCGGGCACTCCGCAAGTGTACATGATGCCGCTTTCCGGCGAATCGCCTCAGCGCATCACCTACAAGGGCAACTACAACACTAATCCCGCTTTTTCGCCCAAGGGCGATCGCATCGCCTACCAAAGCCGTAACGGCGGGCGGTTCGACATCTTCACGATCCCGAGCGCCGGCGGCGATCCAACTCAGCTCACCGAGGGCGGAGGGACCAACGAATCACCCTCGTGGTCGCCGGACGGACGCTACCTTGCCTTCAGTTCGACTCGCGAAGGGCACCCCCACATCTTTGTTATGATGGTTCAGACAGGCAAACTGATCGGGTCTCTAACGGAGGGAAACGGTAATGACACTTCACCAGCGTGGTCGTGGTGGTTGGGTGAATAGAGGCTGGCGAGCAGCTAGCCTGGGAGGGCTGGTCGCGCTAGGCCTCATTCTGGCCCCCGGATGTTCCTCCAAGACCAAAGGGCTACAGGGTGAGGGCAGCGGGGTCGGCCGTGAAAGCAACATCGGTTCCCAGGGTTCCCTCGAACAATTCAAGAATACCGGAACGCTCAGCGGGAGTGGCCCGCTCAGCGATATTCACTTCGGCTACAACACCTACAACATCGAGCCGCAGGACGGATCGGTCCTGAAGCAGAATGCGAGTTGGCTGCAGTCCAATCCAAGAACCCGGGTACAGGTCGAGGGTCATTGTGATGAGCGGGGTTCGGAAGAATACAATATCGCACTCGGCGCCAAGCGCGCCCAGGCGGCGAAAGACTATCTGGAAACTCTCGGCGTTGAAGGCAGCCGTATCTCCACGATTAGCTATGGTAAAGAACTGCCTATGTGCACCGACCATGACGAGTCGTGCTGGCAGCAGAATCGGCGCGATCACTTCGTCGTGCAACAATAGAGGCTGACCCGTGCCGAGAATCGCACCCTTCCTTCCACGCTTGCTTGTCTGTGGTTTGACGCTGGGCGGTCTCGCACTCGGCGGATGCACCACGGACAGCGACATTCAGCAACTTAACCAGAACCAGTTCACCCTGCGCGGCATGATTGCGAACGATCGGCAGGAAATCGACTCGCTGCAAGCGCAGGTTCGCGCGCTCAAGGAGCAGGTCAACGAGGTTTCGCATGGCAGGGGCGGAGCCAACGGCGAGCAAGCTTCGTCGCTCAACGACCGGTTGAACAAACTCGACGCGCAGGTGAGCGGCTTGCAGGCCGGAATGAGCGCGGCGCCGGTCGGCGCGACGCCCGTTGCGCCCGGGGAAACGGTCGCGTCGGTGCCAAGCGCACCTTCCGTCACAGCGCCGCCTCCGGCGGCCGCGGTATCGGAAGCGCAACCCACCTGGCCACAGGAACTCGACGCGGAAATCGACGCGGCGCAGAGTTCACACGAGCCGGGCGTGAAGACGTATCGGGAGGGGTTGGCGGCCATGAAGGACAGCCAGTATCCGCTCGCGATCAGCAAGTTCACCGAACTGGCGCACCACTACCCGAAGTCGCCACTGGTCACACCTGCGGAATATTTCACCGCCAATGCGCTGTATGAGAGCGGCAAATACGATCAATCGATTTTGCAGTTCAATGACGCGGTGATGCGCGACCCCAAGGGCAAGTATGCAAGTCAGGCCCTGCTGCGCGAAGCGCAGGCCTTCATGAAGCTGAACGACAGTATCGACGCGCGGCTTACGCTGCAGAAGCTACTCGCTGATCACGCCGACTCACCCGAGGCGCCCACCGCGACCGCCCTGATGAAGAGCCTCTCGGGCTAGAAAAGTCAGGGCGCCCAATACCCAAGTTTCCAGAGAGGGTATCACGAGAACTTTGTGTCCCGGTGCCTTTGTGGTTAAGTCCCTTCTACGCTTGAAGGCGCCACGGCTTCAGAGCACATGAGTCAGTTCTGCACACGCCTATGGAGATAATTCGCGATCTGGAGCGGCTCACGCGCCACTCTCACCCCGTGGTCACGCCCGGCAACTTCGATGGGGTGCATCTGGGCCATCGGGCGATCCTGAAGGCCACCATCGATCGTGCTCGCGCCGCGGGGGGCACCGCCTTTGCGCTCACTTACGAACCGCTACCCCAAAAATTCCTATTCCCGGAGCGTGCTCCGCAGCTAATCCTGGCGCCGCCGGACAAGTTGGAACTGCTGCGCCTGTCGGGACTCGATGGTGTGATCGTGCTGGAATTCAACTTGCGACTTAGCGAGGTGGAGCCGCGCGATTTCGTGCGCGAGTACCTGCTGGGGAAAATCGGCGCACGCGAAGTGATCATCGGTCACAGCGTCAATTTCGGCCATAAGCGCGCCGGGAACGCAGCGGTGATGGTCGAACTGGGGCACGAGCTGGGATTTGACACCGCGGTGGTCGGACCCGTCAGAGTCGGTGGGACGGAAGTCAGCTCGACCAAGATTCGCGAGCTCATCTCGGGCGGCGATTTGCGCGGCGCCTCCGAGCTGCTGGGCCGGTATCACTTCCTGCACGGTCCGGTCGTGCATGGGCGTGAGCGCGGGCGCACGATCGGCTTTCCAACCGCAAACATCGAGAGCGACACCGAATGCATCCCGCCCGATGGGGTTTACGCGACCAGGGTGGTGCTGGACGACGGTGCGTTCGGCTCGATAACCAACATCGGAATGCGCCCGACATTTAACGAAGGGGTACGTTCGGTCGAGGCGCACATCTTCGACTTCAGTCGCGACATATACGGTCAGCGCGTGAAGCTGGAGCTAATCGAACGCATCCGGGGCGAGAGGAAATTCGCGAGCGGTGACGCCCTGCGCAGTCAGATCGCTATCGATTTAACCAGGGCCAGGCAAATTCTGGCCACGGTCTAAAGCGGTTCCCTGGCCTTTCCTTTCACTGGCCTTATAGCCGGCGGGAGAGTGCGAAGTGCGGATTCGGAATTGCGACCCAAGCGGTAGCCTGGGCGCAATTGTTTGGTCGCCCTGCGCACCCCAGCACATTGGAGATCGGAAATCTTAGCGACTGATGAAGACAGCGCACGGTGCTTGCTTGGATTTCCCTACCGCCCGCCTCTTGGACAAGACGCGGGACTACGCGCTACGGATGGCGTTATGGCTGAGCAACGCTTTTCCGTAATTACCGAGAAGGGGATGTCCGACCTGCGCAAGCTCGTCGGCGTACCGGTTCAAGACTCGCTTGAGCCGTGGTGTTACGAGGCGACTCGCGACAATATCCGCCACTGGGCCCACGGCATCGGTGACGACAATCCGCTGTGGTGCGACCCGGCATATGCCGGGAATACCGGCTACGGCCGGCTGGTAGCGCCGCCCTCTTTTATTTTTCCGCTCAACCGCTCCTTCAGCGGCTATGTCGCTGGATTGCCGGGAATCCATGCGATGTTCGCAGGCATCGATGTAACCTGGCACCATCCGATGCTGCTCGGCGACGAGTTCACGACCAAGGTATGGCTCAAGGAACTCGTAGAGCATCAGACGCGATTCGCCGGTCGCTCCATTCAACAGATCTATCGGTGTGAGTTCTACAACCAGAATCGGCAGCTGGTCGCCGAAGGCGATAGCTGGTGTTTTCGCACCGAACGTGACACCGCGCGCGAACAAGGCACCAAGTACGAGGCGGTGAAGAAGAAGGCGGCGGTGCACTACACCCGCGACGAGCTCGCGAAAATTTTCGCGCTCTACGCCGCCGAGCAAATCCGGGGTGCCGAGCCGCGTTACGTCGAAGACGTGCACGTCGGCGACCAGCTGCCGAGGATGGTCAAGGGGCCGATGACCGTCACCGGCTTTATCGCGTTCGCGCAGGGCTGGGGCGGCCTCTACATCCGCGCCAACAAACTTGCGTGGAAGCAACTCCAGAAGCATCCGGGGCTGGGCATCGCGAATCGGTTTGGCATTCCCGACGTACCCGAACGGGTTCATTGGGACGACGACCTGGCAGCACTAGTAGGCACCCCTGCGGCATATGACTACGGCCCCGAGCGGTGCTCGTGGATGGCGCACCATCTGACCAACTGGATGGGCGACGACGGTTCCCTGCGCCATCTGCACGTCGAGATTCGCCGCCACAATCCCGTCGGCGACACGCTCTACATCGATGGCGAAGTATCGCGGTCCTTTGCGGAGAACGGCGCGCACTATGTGGAGATCAAACAGAAGGCGGTGAATCAAGACAGCGAACTGTCGGTGCTGGCCACCGGCATCGTCCGGCTATCATCTCGCACAGCATGAGTTTTGAGGTCGGCCGGCTGCGCGCGAACTGGGCGCAGCACGTTCAGAGCTTCGTGAAACCGTCGCGGCTCCACTGCTCGGAACCAACGCCGTTATGGACGATGAAAAGCCCATCGGGGTCGTACTTCCGTTTTATTTCAGCCAATCGCGGGTAGTTGCCTCCCCAATACGATTGCTGCCATCCCTTCTCGAAATAGTTGCTCTCGCTCACGTACGCTCCGGTTTCTCCGCTGACCGCGCGAAGTTCATTAACGCACCGATCGATGCGCTCCGCTGCCCTTCGGCCTTCGTCAACCGACGGCTCGTGCCCGGGAATTCCAGGATACGCTGGCCCCTGCCCGTCGGCCGCAATCACCAGCGCGAAAGCGCTCAGAACCGCAGGATTGGTCGCCGTGTCCTTGGCCGCGGCGATCGCCTCGGGCGGTGCTCCCCCGAGCCCCTTATTGAAGTGCAGTTCCAGACCCGAATGTCGGGAGGCGGCGAATAGTGCGTCGGCTAGCCGCTGCTGCGATCTGCTATCAAGCAGCGATTCGGGCAGCCATAGCGATTCGTATGCCCATATGTACCAACCACACTCGCCCGTGTTGCCCTTCCACCATGCGTTGTTCGATCCCGCGCCAGGCCGATTGTCATAGTCCAAAATAGGTTGAGAAATCAGGTGGAGGAGCACGTCGTCGAGCAGCGCGTGCACCGGATTGCCGTTTCGAGGGAGAATTACTTCGGGCCAATGTTCTTTCCACCACGCTACGTCCCAGAAATGCCGCGCTGGAATACTTCCAATCGTCACCGGCCATTTGACGGAATAGTCGTTGGAACGCTTGACCCAGTCGAGGAACGGTTGCCAGACCTTCTTTGGTTGCTCGGCGTCCAATCCATGAGAGAGCATCGCGATTTCGAAGGTGTTGTCGGGACGCATGCGCGCCTGCTCACCCCAGTGATCGTTGAAAAGGTTCTCGCTGTAGAAACTCACAAACTGACGGATGAGCCGCCGATAAGCATCGTCTGACGCCGCCGTGATTTTGAAGTTGACGGTTCCGAAGTACTCGGGAAGATCGTGGGCTCGCACCGTCAACCTGCTTACGGCCCCGAAGGTGCCGCCGCCACCACCCTTGAGTGCCCAGAACAGGTCGGGATTGGTGCATGCGTTTGCGATTCGAATTTGGCCGTCGGAGGTTACGACCTCGGCTTCGAGCAAGCTTCCGGCGGCAGTGCCGTAGTGCTTCGAAAAACTCCCGAAGCCACCGCCCTGGATTAGGCCCGCCAGTCCGACAGTCAGGCATCCACCGCCCTGGACGTACTTCCCTCCTTTACTGATAACCGCATCGTACGCCTGAATCCCGATCGTGCCGGCACCGAGGGTCACCGCAGGTTGAGGCTTGAGCGTATGCTCGCATCCCTGCGGTACGAATGCGTCATGCATCTTGATCTCATGCATGTGGCGCGTCCAGATGAGGAGCGATTCGGGCGCGTTGGATGTGCCCTGGTAGCTATGGCCGCCCCCCTTGATCGCGAGCCGCAAATTGTTTTCGCGAGCGAAATTGACGGCGGCGGCGATATCCTGCGCATTTCGCGCCGCGAGGGCGTAAACACTTGGTTTAGTCTCCCACGCATCGACCCATCCTAGTGTTTCCGTGAGGCCGGCTTGGTCACCGATGTAATACGGATTCTTGAGATTCTTCAGAAAAGCCTTTGCGGCATCACTGTCCGGATTGTTTTTGAGTATCGAGAGGGGAAAGTCGATCGGAATAAGATTTCCGCCGACGGTTTCGTTAAGCTGCTTCCATGCGGTCTGCGACGGCCACGCCGCATCACTCGGACGGTAACGGCTGGATGGCGCCGCCGCCCGCACCCCTGGCGGCATCATCGTGAGCAAGGCAGCCGCACCCGACGCTTTGAGGAATGTTCTTCTGTTCATCTAACCCGCCTCAGAAATCATTCCAATGCGATGTCGACCATCTCACGTCATCGCACTCGTGGTGCGGCACGTTGGCATAGCTCGAAATGTATCTTACCCACGATGGTCGTTATACCCGCGGGTAGTTTTCTGATCGGGGATAGCGTCTACGGGCGTCCGCCACATCGGGTTAAGATCAAGACCCCTTTTGCGGTTGCCAAGGACCTGGTCACGCGACAGGAATATCAGGTGTTTGTGACTGACACTGGATATTCCGCCGATCGGTCGTGGCAATCTATCGACAAGAAAAGTGACGATCCTGTAGTGAATGTAGACTGGGACGACGCGCAGGCTTATGTGCAATGGCTAAGCGCGAAAACGAACCACCGGTATCGACTCCTCTCCGAATCAGAATACGAATACGCGGAACGAGCCGGATCGACGACGTTTTTCTGGTGGGGCGATGAAGCAGCGGCGGTCTGCCTCTACGCGAACTATCACAATTGCAGTAGCGGACCGGAGCGTGTAGGCGCATACCGCCCCAATGCGTTCGGCCTCGACGATATGACCGGAACCACATTCGAGTGGGTGGAAGCGGCTATGCTGCCGTTTGCACCTCGAAGTCGTCACTTGCTCCAATCTTCCACTCGCGATCGGGCGAGAGTTGCAGGACGTTGCGATGGAACTTCAGAAGAGTGGGACGATGACCCGAGCTCAGGAATGGAATCGCCTGTTTGCTCAACAACTCATACATCAACTGTTCGTTTGCGACGTCAAGCGCGCTGGTCGCTTCGTCCAGGAACGCAAATCGTGGGCGATTCAGAAGCAGACGCGCGAATGCGAGCCGCTGCTGCTCACCCGGCGACAGTACATCCGCCCAATGCATCTCCGCGTCGAGCCCGCCGAATCGCTCGGGCAGATTCGACAGATTCACCGTTCGCAGCATCTCATAAAGTTGTTCGTCGCTCTTTCCAGAAGCTTTTGGATAGGTGAGCTGATCGCGCAGCGAGCCTAACACCATGTAAGGACGCTGCGGCAGAAACATAACGTCGGCGAGCGGGGGGCGAGTAACAGTGCCGCTTCCTTCGCGCCAGATTCCCGCCAACGCGCGCATCAGCGAAGTCTTGCCGGTTCCGCTGGGCCCCTGAACCAGCACCGGCTCGAGCGCGCTCACGTCCACGTTCAGGTCCTGGATCAGCGTCCTGCCGCCATCGGGAGTCATCACGGTCAGCTGGTCGAGCTCCACGCCGGGTCCGTCGGCAATTTCGATCATTTTGTGATCACCATCGGCGTCGAATTTACGCGCGGCGTCCGCCTCCTCGAGATATTCGCCCAGGCGGACCACGACGTTTGCGTAATTGGTAATGTCCACAAAGTTGGTCACGATGATCGACAGCGCCGTGTGCAGCGCCGCGAAGGCGGCGGCGGCTTGCGGCACCTGTCCGAACTGGATCCGGCCCGCGACATAGGCCGCGGCCAGGAATAAAGTCGGAACCAGCACGGCCAGGCCGCCGTACGAATCGGTCAGAAATCCGAGATTGCGCTTCCACAGGATCAGGTCCTTGAAGTTTCTGACCACCGCCGCGAACCGGTGGCGCAACTGATCCGATTCGTGCCGCTCGCCGCCGTACATGAAGATCGGCTCGATATTGTCGCGCACGTGAACCAGGCCGAAGCGGAAATCCCCCTGGTACCTTTCCTGGAAATAGTTGAGACCGATGAGCCGCCGTCCTATGACTACCGAGAAGTAGGTGCCCGCGATCGCATAGGCAATCAGGAACAGCGCAAGCGACGATGAGATCGACCACAGGATCGCGAAGTACGTAGCTACCCCGGCGATCGCAAACACCAGCGGAACTGTGAGCCGTTCGGTCCATTCGACGAACGAGCCGATATCGTCGGCGATTCGCTGGTCGGGATTATCGACCTTGCCGACCAGACTCATGCGGTAGAACGCACGATGCGCAAATCCCTGGTCCACGAAATAATGCGTGAGCCATTCGCGCCACTCGATATACAGCAGGCCGCCCGTGTATTCCTCAAAGACTTTTGCGAACGCACCGGCTATCGTCGCCGCCACGGCCAGCAACATTAAGTGGTAAAAGGGGATCAGGTGCTTCCCCAGCAGCGCGTTGGTGACGTCCCGGCTCAGGTACGTCCCGTATGCGCCGAGCGCGAGTCCTATCGCCCCGAGCCCCCCGACACACATCAGCAGCTTCACGCCGCGACGCCGATCCCTCGATACCCAATAGAGTCTGACCAGTGACCAGACTCGCTTCCAGAAAGTCCTGTCAAACCTGTTCAATGACCTTCCCTCGCGATGGGGTGCTCTTCAGCAAGCGGTATGCCGATCAGATTCAAACTTACAGCTTGGTGAATCCGTCGCGGCTCCACTGTTCGGAGCCGACTCCATTGTGAACGAAGAATAGCCCGTCTGGATCGTACTTAGCTTTGAGCTGAGCGAGCCGCGGATGATTGCTGCCCCAGTACGCTTGCTGCCAATCCTTCTCGAAGTAATTGCTCTCGCTCCAGTAAGCTCCGGTCGCCCCGGTCACGGCGCGTAGCTGATCGACACAATCATCAACGCGCTTTCGAGCGGCGCGCCCCTGCGCAACTTCAGGCTCGTGACCCGGAATTCCAGGATAGGCTGAGCCCTGCGCGTCACCGACGATCGCGAGCGCAAATGCGTCCAGCACCGCGGGATTGGTTGCTGTATCCTTTGCAGCTGCGATCACGTCCGGTGGCGCTCCCGCGAGTCCCTTATTGCAATGCAACTCGAGACCTGAATGGCGCGAGGCCGCAAACAAGGCGTCGGCGAGATGCTGCTGCGAGTTGCCCTCGAGCAGCGCGCCTGGAATCCATAGCGACTCCATTCCCCAGAGGTACCAACCGCACTGACCGGCATCGCCTTGCCACCACGCGTTACTCGGATTCGCACCCGGCCGCTCGTCGAGCTTGAAGACTGGTTGCGGAATGACGTCAACCAGGACACGATCGAGAAGACCGCTCAACATTCCTGTATTGGGGATTGCGATCTCGGGCCAATGCTCCTTCCACCAGTCGACATCCCACCAACGTTGAGCCGGCACGGTTCCGATCACAACTCGTCCTTGGAACGAATAGTCACTCGATGAACTCTTCAGCCATTCGAGAAACGGCTGCCACACCTTGTTCGCCTCGGCTCGGTCAAGTCCCTGCGAGGACATGTTGATCTCAAATACGTTGTCCGGCCGGAAGCGCGCCTGCTCTCCCCAATGATCGTTGAAGAGATTCTCTTTGTAGAAGCTCACAAACTGGCGGATAAGCCGCCGATAGGCATCGTCCGAAGAGACCTTGACTTTGAAGTTGGCCCCGCCGAAGTGCTCGGGAAGATCGTGAACGCGCAGCGTCACCTTGCTAATCACCCCGTAGCTTCCGCCACCGCCGCCTTTCAACGCCCAGAACAGATCGGGATTATTGGTTGCGTTGGCAATTCGAATCTGGCCGTCCGCCGTGACGACCTCGGCCTCGAGCAGGCCCGCGGCTGCCGTGCCATAGTGTTTCGAATAGCTTCCAAAGCCACCGCTCTGGATGAGGCCCGCGACACCTACCGTTGTACATCCTCCGCCCTGGACATACTTCCCGCCCTTGGTGGTGACCGCCTGATACGCCTGCATCCAGATCGTTCCTGCGCCGAGCGTGACCGCGGGCTGTGGCTTCAGAGTCTGTTCACATCCCTGCGGCACGAACGCGTCATGCATCTCGATATCGTGCATGTGCCGCGTCCAGATGAGCAGTGAGTCGGCCGCGTTGGACGTCCCCTGGTAGCTATGCCCCCCGCCTTTGACCGCGAGGCGCAGATTGTTGTCGCGCGCGAATTTAACCGCCGCCGCGATGTCTTCAGCGTTCCTCGCCGCGACTGCGTAAACACTTGGTTTGGTGTCCCACGCATCGACCCAACCGAGTGACTGAGTAAGCCCCGGCTGATCGCCGATAAAAAAAGGATTCTTCAGATTCTTCCAAAGCTGCTTGGCTGCGTCGCTGTCCGGATCCTTCTGAAGGATCGAAATCGGAAAATCGACGGGAATAAGATTGCCGCCGACCGTTTCGTCAAGCTGCTTCCACGCGGTCTTAGAGGGCCACGCCGGATCCCTAGGACGAACTCGCGTGAAGTTTGTGTTCGTAGCCGCCGATAGTGGATGCGGCAGGATAGGCAGCAGCGCCGCTGATCCGATTGCTTTGAGGAATGCTCTTCTATTCATCAATGACCCTTCCGCGCAGTCTCACCGCGACAACTGCGGGCGGAGGCGGACAATGCCGAACATTGCGATAACCACCGCAAAGGCGAAGACCATCGCTGCGTCCGGAACCACTTCGAACGCTGTCGCATGATCGAAAATCAAACCCAGATATGCGTCCATCGCCCACGATGCCGGAGACAGATGTGCAAGAGTTTTCATGAATGGCGGCACCACTTCGAGCGGCCACATGCATCCCCCCAGCATTCCGAGTGCCACCCCGATCCATGGTCCGAGTGAAGTCGCTTGCTGCGGAGTGCGGAACACCGTTCCCATCAACAATACGATCGCAACCCCCAGCGAGGTGACCGCCGCCGTGATCAACAACAGCCCCAGCGTATCGCCCCAGTGAACGCCGAAGAAAAACCTCGCGCTGAGAATCACGAACACCGCCTGCGCGATCATTTGCTGCGCCGGTCCGACCGCGAGCATCGCAAAGAGTTCCCAGGTGCGCCTAGGCGCGGCCAAAAGTCGGCGCGAAATTCCTCGTTCGCGAAGCTGGAGAATGGTAAGCGCCGACACGAAGCCGTTGATCATCACGAACAGCACCAGGTTCGCGGGGGCGGTGTACGCGAATCCCAGTCGAGGAGAACCAGCGTGCCCTCCCGCTGGATACCGAACCCGAGCATCGAGCGGTTTGCCACCGTGCGCCATCGCGCTCAGTTCGGCATCGATACCAACGCGCACGATGGTTGAGGTACTGCTGGCGCTGGAGAAGTACACAGGCAGGTTTCGCTCACCGTGCCATCCGGGTGGAATCAGGATTCCCGCGTTCATTCTGCCCCGGAACACTGCCATCCGAAGCCGGTCCTGATCGGTATATTCACGAATGCGAAACTGCTCGTTTGCTACCAGCGCTTGAGCTAGCGCGCGGCTTTCCCGGGTGTGCGCGCGATCGATTATCCCGACCGCGAACGATTGGCTGCTGTAGCCGCCCATTGCGAATCCCACGATTGCCATCACCGTCACCGGCACCAGGAACAGCGCCGTGAGCCGGCGGCGATCGCGGCTTACTCCGGCACCGCTGGCGGAAGCAGCGCCGAAGATGACATTCCAGCTGTGCGGCATCGGGTTACGTCATCCTCTGCAGCGCGCCGCGAGCCCGAAGTCCCGCGAACGCGATTCCGCTCAACCCAACTACCGCGGTGAATGCCAGGGGCTGAGCGATTGTGAGCAGGCTTCCACCCACGCCGGCGGCCGACAAGTCGATAAAGCCGAACTGGGCCTGCCCGTTTGGTGTGAGTCGAGTCAGCGTTTCGAACACATCAGGTAGTCCTTGCGGGGGCAGGAATTGGCCACCGACGATCGAGAGCAGGGTGATAACTATTGCCGCCAGTGCAGTGCCCTGTTCGGCATTGTTGGCGAGGCTCATTAAGAACCCGGTCAGCCCAATCGCCATCAGCACACTGGTAAACATCAGCGCCGTCACAGGCAGCGGATTTCCCCAGCGCGTGCCGAACAAGACCGAGGTTGCGAGGACCATAGTCCCCATCTGCAGTAGTCCTATAAGCATCAAGGCAGCGAATTTTCCTACGAAGATCGCGTAGGGCTGCGACGGTGACGCGATCAGCCGCAAGATCGTGCGCGAATCGACCTCCGCCTGCATCGCACGAACCCCCGACAACACTCCGAAGATGAGGAAGAGCACCGTCATCGACACGGCGAAGAAATCGACGACCCGCAACTGCCCGCCCGCAGAGACCGGAATCACCTCGCGGATCGTATGGTCGCCGGAAAGTACCGCACGGTTCATGAATCCGCGCAGCAGCCCGCGCGTCGCCAGCATCGCGAATTGCTCGCCACGTGCGGCCAGAATTTCCGCGGGCGGAGGATCGCCGCGCTCGATCGCCTGCGCAAATCCAGCGCCCAGTACTACTGCACACTCCGCCTGATGCTGCTGAATCATCGTCTCTGCTGCCAGGACCGAATCGGCGGCTTCCACGTGAACCTTTCCCTGCAGCGTCGGCCTCTCAAGGAAGGCGACAAACCGCGATGAGAGCTCTGAATGCTCGAGATCCGCGATAGCAAGCCGCATCCCGGATCCGCCGTGTGAACCGCCGAGCGCCGAACCCATCAGCAAGGTCAGCGCGAGCGGTGCGCCGATAGCCGTCAGAATCGCGGTACGATCGCGCAGCCGCTGGCGAAGGTCCTTGATACAAACGATGAGCGCGTGACCCATAGGAGATCAGTCCCGCAGCGCGCGTCCCGTCATCCTCAGGAACACGTCCTCAAGATTCGGTTCCACCACCCGCACGCTCTCCGCCATCGCCCCGGCATTGAGCAGCGCCGTCAGCATCGCGGGCAACCGATTGGCGCCACGGTCGGCAACTACGTGAAGATGGTTGTTCTCCACGGTCGCCGACATCACCCCGTCGAGGGCGCCGACGATGCGTTCGGCGCGTTCCGGGGAGTCGCCCCGGCCCAATCCAATCTCGATGCGAGAATCCTGTCCCAGGCCCGCGACCAGCTCGGCGCGGGTGCCTTCGGCAATGAGCTTGCCCGAGTCGATAATCCCGATCCGCGCGCACAGGCGCTCCGCTTCCTCCATATAGTGCGTGGTGTAGAGGATCGCAGTGCCCTCGTCGCGCAGCCGCTCCACCAGATCGAAGATGGCGCTGCGGCTCTGCGGGTCCACGCCCACCGTCGGCTCATCAAGAATGAGGAGTTTGGGCTGATGCAGAATGCCGGCCGCGAGATTCAAGCGCCGCTGCATGCCGCCCGAGTAGGTGCCGACGATATCGTCGGCACGCTTGGTCAGACCCACCGCGTCAAGAGCGGCGTCAATCGCTTGCTGCAGTGCGGCGCCGCTGAGATCGTACATCCGTCCCCAGAAATCGAGATTTTCGCGCGCGGTGAGATCGAGATAGAGAGTGATCGCCTGCGGCACGATTCCGATCAGGGCACGTGCCGCCGGTCCCGCGTCGATATCGGTGCCATCGATCGCGACTTCGCCGGCGTCGCGCGCGAGGATTCCCGCGATCATTGAGATCGAGGTGGTTTTGCCGGCGCCGTTGGGTCCCAGCAGTCCGTAGATTTCGCCAGGTGCGATGGTGAACCCGATACCATCGACAGCAAGCCGCGAACCGAAGCTCTTGCTGAGCCCTTTGACAACCAGTGGAGGCTTGGATTGTTCCCGGTTCATCGCCTTTGCCGCCAGTCTCAGGTTTGTCCGCCAACCCGACCAAGCTCAGCCGTGCCGCATCACGAGGCCGCGCTGATATCCAGCTGTTCGCGAGTCAGCACCTTCAGTTCATCTCCCGAATCAGGTTCATCGGCGTTCTTAAGCCGCGCGAGGTTTTTCTCGTGCGTAGAACGGTCGATGTTGTAAAAGAGCAGTACTGTGATCGCGATCGCGCTGAAGATCGTGACAATCGGAACGAAGACCATTCCCAGGTGATAGAGGATCGCGGGATCGACATGACCTTGCTGCGCGTGCTGCGGGAAGCTGATCCACGTAAGGATTAGACCGGAAAGGAAGGTACCGACTCCCGTGACGCATTTCGCGATAAGGCCATTGGCCGCGAACAGCAACCCCTCCGATCGCTGCCCAGTCGATACCGCCGCATCTTCGACCACATCTGCCATCATCGAGCTCGCGATAATGAACCCGCTCAGGCCGAGCGTCGCCGCGACAAAGGTGAAGCCAAGGACGGTCATAAATACTGCGCGCGTACCGTTTGGTGGCAAGACGCCGATGAGGCGCAGCAAAATCGGGGTGCTCGACGCGAACAGCGACGTGAAGAAGACGGCGATCATCGCCGGCTTCTTGCCGAATCGTTTCGAGATCGCGGGCGCAAGTCCGACACCCGCGAAGGCAGCGACCAAAGTGGCTAGTGCAAGATACGACATCTGCGCGGGAGTGAGCTCGAAGAAGTACGCGGAGATGTAGAAGTCGAGGCCCTGCCTGAGGCCCGTCGAAATAGCTCCTACGATCCCGGAAACCGTCAGCGCCAAGAACGAGCGGTTGGTCACCGTGCCGCTGATTTCGCGGAGCTTGTCGCGCCATCTGGTGCGAACCCTGGGCTCATGCACTACCGGGATGAAGCGGTGAGTACCGACGCACGAGATGATGATCGAAAAGAAGATCGCGATACTCGCCGCGATCGCTGTCTCGCGGTAGCCTGCCGGATTCAGCAGGCCGAGAGGGTGCGTCGCGTCCTTGCGCAGAAAGACCTGCAGCGCCACGAACGAAATCGCCGCGCCGCCGAGTGTGCCGAAAAAGAAGCGCGAGCTCATCAGGCTCGTGCGCTCGTCATAGTCGAACGTCAATTCAGGCCCCAGCGCGGAGCTCGGTATTTCGTAGAGGCTTAGCAGCACGCGCACCGTGACCAGCATCACGCCCATGTAAACGAGCAGGCTGGTCTTCGACCATCCGAGCGGTGGCGCAAACAGGAAGTAAAACGCGATCGCGGCGGGCAGCGCCGACGCGTACATGAACGGATGCCGCCGGCCCCATCGCGAGCGTGTGTGATCCGACCATTCGCCGATCAACGGATCGCAAACGGCGTCGAAGATCAGGGTGATCATGATCATCGCGCCGACCCAGGCCGCAGGCAGCCCGACCACCTGGTTGAAGAACAACAGGAGCGCGGAGGTGAGGGTCGCCTGATGGACTCCGAAGGCGACCGAGCCGACGCCGAAAAGAACGTTGGTCGAAAACGCGAGCCGCGGAGGCTTTGACGATGATTTTTCCGCGCTCACCAGGAACGCTCTCCACGCTGCGTGCACTCGACGCCGCCGTCAACAAAAAGGATCTGTCCTGTCATCAGCGAGTTCTCTTCGCTCAAGCACCAAGCGATGATTGCGGCCATCTGCTCCGGCCGTCCCGGATACGCGCCGCTGAGCGGCACCATCTGCCCCATCGCCGCCTTGCTCTCAGGATTCGAGAGGATGTACGCGGCGCCGGGCGTATCGATAAATCCCGGCGCGATCACGTTCAGCGTGATACCCGCGCCTGCCCACTCAGGAGAACCGGCCGCGCGCCGGCACCAGCAGTTCAACGAGTACTTGGCGTTAGCGTACAGCGCCAACCCCACCTGCATCCCTTGCGTCGGTGTCATTTCGTTGATCGGCGCGATTTTCGCCGCAAATTTCCACGCGCCGTCGCTCGCCGCCTTCTCATCCATCCTCAGCATGGCATCAACGAGTCCCTGGTCGATTGGACTGAACGACGCTATCGAAGAGACGGCGGTAGCCCGAGGCGCCGAGCTCGACTTGAGCAGCGGGCTCAGGCCTTCGAGCGTCGCGACCGTGCCGAAGAAGTTCAATTGCAGGCTGGTCTGCGGAGGACCGCCGCCGGCTACCGCGGCGATCGCGTCGATCTTGCCGCCCGAGAGACGCGTCACGCTGTCGACCAGGGCCTTGCGTCCTTCGCTGGTCGTAAGATCGGCAATGACATCGGCATTGCGGAGATCGCATCCGATAACCCGGCCGCCACGCTCTCGAAGCCATCGCGCAGTCGCCGCTCCGATTCCGGAAGCGGCGCCGGTGACGACATAAGTTCGATCCATCGTTAACACTCCCGGCATCGGCGATTCGGGTAGGAGCAACCGCGATGCCATCGGCGAAGTCGGTCAAATTCCACAATTCCTCGTTCGCGCGAACGCAGTCCGGGCGCTGCGTGCAGCGTCACGCGTGCATACGATTTCGATCTCGACGATCATTTAAATGCCGGCTTGACGATTCCGAGCTCGATCATCGTGCGGCCAGTCTCGAAGAGCGTGTCATCGACCGGCCGCGTCGTAAGGCCCAGCTCCTCGCGCGCGCGATCGCAATAGGCGCGTGGCGAGTCATACGGGCGGCCATGCTTCGCGACAATCTCCGCGTATTGCTTCGGCGGACCGCCGACCGCGATATGCGGGAAGAGGCGCGACAGATGCTCCTGCAGCTCGGCGGCGTTGAGCTCGCCCGATCGATCCGCTGCCGTCAGTTGATAGCGCCCGCCGTTCTTGCACCTGGCGCTTTCGATTGTCAGCGCGTGCGCCTCGCCCACGTCGCGCACGTCCACGATATTCCACAGATGCTGCCAACCGCGCCCGCACGGCTTTCCCATCAGCATCCGTCCGAGGAAGTATTGCCACGAGCCCGGCAGCTCATGCGCGCGCGAGAGCAGCGGCCCCAGCCCGGCGCACGGACACACAGTGATTACGTCGAAGCGTCCGTCCTCCTCCGCGACGCGCCACGCCATCCGCTCGGTCGCAATCTTGCCCATCGCGTACGCGACGTCGCCGTTGGTGTCGATACTCTCAGGGGTCCAGCTCGCATCCTTGCCGCGATTGTCCGACGCCCAGTCTTTCTCATTGAATACGTATCCGGGCGGCGCCGGATGCGCGATCGCAGAGAAAGAGCTTGTGTACACAACGCGCCGTACGCTGCCCGCCTTCTTAACCGATTCGAGCACCTTCGTCGTGCCGTTCACCGCGCCGTCGTAGATTTGCCGCGGCTGGTTCAGGTTCGCGTATCCCATCGGCGTGCCGACATGCATCACGGCCGCGCAGCCCGTGAAGATCTCGTCGTAGCTACCCTCCTCGAGCAGGTTGCCGGTTCGAAGTTCGACGTGCCCCGGATACACGCTGCTGTTCATCGCGAGCAGATGAGCGGTCTTTTCCGGCTTGCTCTCGTCGGTGACGCAGGCGCGCACCGTGTATCCGCGCTTCACCAGCGCGAGCACAACGTGCGAGCCGATATGGCCGGACGCGCCGGTTACAGCTACGGGACCGTCGGATGATTTAACCTGAGACATCGAGCGCCGCTCTCCGAGTTATCGTCCGTGGCGGAGCACCCGGCCTGCATGGGCCCCGGTATGCTTACCGTCGCGCACGTTCACCCTGCCGTTGACGATAGTCGCCTTGTAGCCGCCCGAGCGTTGGATAAATCGCGGCGCCCCGCCGGGAAAGTCGTTGACCAGCTCCGGCTGCCGCTCCGCCACCTGGTCCGCGTCGAACACGTTCACGTCCGCGCGCATCCCAGGCTTGAGCGCCCCGCGATCCTTGAGTCCGATCACGCGGGCGGGTCCCGAGGTCAGGCGGCGTATCGCCTCGGCCATAGAGTAGAGCCGGGTCTCGCGCACCCAGTATGACAGCACGAAGCTCGGCCATCCCGCGTCCATGATTTGCGACACGTGCGCGCCGGCGTCGCCGAGGCTCGGGAGGCAGTGCTCGCTTTTGAACAGATCGCCGAGCGCCTTCAGGTTGCGATTGAACATTCGAAGGTTGAAGAGCGCCTTGCCGCCGGTCTCGCGCGTGAGGCGAAGGAAAGTATCCGACCAATGCTCGCCCGCCGCCGCGGCCATCGCCTTCAGATTATTCTCCGGCGCGGCGGTGTAGTCGGGCGAGATGCCCGCGCCCAGGTAAAAAACCTGACTCATATCTACGAAGGTGGAATTTTCGCGTTTCGCCTCCTCGAGCAGGTTCGTGCGGAATTCGGGAACGTTGATCGCGGCGAGGCGCTCGCGAAAACTCCGCGCGCGCAGCGCATGCCAAGTCGCGCCCGCGATCGGCAGGTTTGCCTGCAGCCCGAATATGAAGCCTGAGCCGCGCACCTGCGTGACCGCGGTGACGTCGCGATGGCTACAGAAGCGGTCGAGAAACTCGCGGCGCTGCACGCCCGAGTTGTCTTCCTCGCCGGCGCCGAAGCTGAACAGGATACGGCTCTTGCCCGCATCCGCGATCGCCTTCAGCACCTCGAGGTCGGCGCCGACGGCCTGCATCAGCGCGTTGCGCGGCGCGACCTGCTTGGCGATTTCGACCAGCTCGATAGGATCGGCGAACGTGCCGGGGATCGAGCGACCGTCGGGCAGCTTGTGCGGCGCGTAGCGATTCGTCGAAAAGCCGACCGCGCCGCGATCGATCGACTCGCCTACGATCTCGGCCATCCTGCGCCGCTCAGCCTCGGTCGCCTGCTCCTCGACCGCGCGCTCGCCCATCACGTAGAAACGTACGGCGCAGTGCCCGACCATCCCGGCGACGTTGATTCCAGGGTTCAGCTTCTCGATCGCGTCGAGGTAGCCGCCGTAGTCCTCCCAGTTCCACGGAAGCCCGGTGAGGATTGCGTTGCGCGGGATATCCTCGACCGTCTCCATCATCCCGGCGAGCAGCTCGCGGTCGGTAGGCTTGCACGGCGCGAAGGTGACCCCGCAGTTGCCGAGGAGCGCCGTCGTCACGCCGTGCCAGCTCACGGGGGTGAGATCGGGATCCCATCCGATTTGCGCGTCGAGATGGGTATGGAGATCGACGAAGCCCGGGGTGACGGTTAACCCGCGCGCGTCGATTACTTCGCGCCCGCCGCCGAGGTCGCTGCCGATCGCGGTTATTCGGCCGTCATCGATCGCGAGGTCGGCGGCGAGAGGCTCGGCGCCCGTGCCGTCAACGATAGTTCCGCCTTTGATTACGATTTCATGTGACATTATGCTCTCCGTACTCTGATGCCGATAATAGCCTCCGCGATTTCCGCGGCCGCGCCATGAACCGTCGAGAGAATGCCGAGACTCTTCCCAGCGCCTGTTAGAACGGATATTCTAAAATGGTCGTTCGAGTCAAGACTCGCGGCACCGGAAAGAGGATTGTGGAAGAAAAGTTTCCGAAGAAGCCGATAGCCGCGCCGCAATTCAGGCGAGAAACGACAGCGACGCACGCGAGCGATGCGGCGGTCGGAGTGCGCGGCTACCGCATCCGCGATCTCGCCAAGGCCGAAGAGCGCCGCCGCGCGATCCTGCTCGGCGCGGCGCGTGCTTTCGCCAAGGGCGGCTACAACGCGACCAACATGGATCAGATTGCGGGCGAATGCGGCTTGGCAAAAGGGCACATCTATCACTACTTCCGCAGCAAGGAGGAAATTTTCACCGAGATCCGAATTGATGCGGTAAACCGGGCGCTGGAACTTCTCGCCGCGGTCGCATCTTTGGCGGCCAAGGATCCTGAGTTGTCCTTGCGCAAGGCAATTTCAGGCGTGGTTGCCAGGATCTGCAACCCCGAAGAGCGCTACGAGCCGCTACTGCCCGACCCCGTTTCGCTGAGCCCGAAGAATCAAAAGCGCATACGAACGCTGGGCCGGCGTTACGAGCAGATGTTCGCGAATATCGTCCGCAGTGGAATCGATCGGAATATTTTCGTCCCCGGCGATCCAAAACTGATGACCTTCGTAATCTTGCGCGCCGCCTTTACCGTCGCCAACTGGTATCGCGAGGGCGGCAAGTGGAAACCTCGATGGATCGTCGAGCAGGTCACTGAACAATTGCTTAGAAGCGTGCGCCAACCCGACGCATGACCTTGATTGAGCCGTCCCTCCGCAACCTGCGGCGTTGCAAACCTTTATCCGAAACGCGTATGCAGCTGCTCGCGGACAGCCATTCTCGGCCCGAGACCCCCTAGCCGAATCGGCCTTGAACCGCTGCGCAGCCTTGCGGCCCTGTGCTTCTGCCACGCTCATCGCCATCACCGCGCCTTCCGTGAATCGTGGACCCAAGCCAAGCCACCGCGCGCGCGGAGATTCGACCTGTCTTAGGATTTGATGCATTGCGGCGCAAGGCAGTGCTCCGCCAAGTGCATGTGCGCACTCTTGGACAAGACGAGCCAACAAGGCGTAGAAGAAAAGGCAGCTCCGCTGGACTTTCTGGCTTGAGGAGTTAGTGCGCATGAAAGCTGCCGTATTCCATGGTCCCAAGCAGCCGCTCAAGATCGAAAACGTCGACATCGACGAACCTCGCGAGCATGAGGTCGTGGTGCGGACCGCCGCCACCGGCGTGTGCCACAGCGATCTCCATTTCGTTGAGGGGCTGTACCCGCTCCATGCCCCCGCGGTGCTCGGACATGAAGCCGCCGGGGTGGTCGAGAAGGTTGGTTCCGCGGTCAGCTATCTGGCGCCCGGTGATCACGTGATCGCGTGCACCTCGGTGTTCTGCGGCTATTGCGAAGACTGCATGTCGGGCCATCCCAATCGCTGCTCCAACCGCGCTTCCACCCAGCGCGCCAAAGACAGCAAGCCGCGGCTCTCGTTCCAGGGTACGCCGCTGACGCAGTTCGCCGACCTTTCCACCTACGCCGAGAAGATGCTGTTGCACGAGAATGCGCTGGTGAAAATCGGCAACGACATGCCGCTCGACCGCGCTGCGCTGATCGGATGCGGGGTCACTACCGGAGTGGGCGCGGTACTGAACACCGCGCGCATCGAGGCGGGTTGCACGGTCGCGGTCTTCGGATGCGGCGGGGTGGGTATTTCGGCTATCCAGGGCGCGCGGATCGCCGGCGCGCGCAAGATAATCGCGGTCGATCAATTCGAGAACAAACTCGCAATGGCGAAGCGGTTCGGCGCGACCGACACGATCGACGCGTCCAATACCGAGGCGGTCAAGGCAATCAAGGCGATGACCGGGGGCGGGGTTGATTATTCTTTCGAGGCGGTCGGGCTAAAGCACCTCGCCGAGCAGTGCTACGACGCGCTGCGTCCGGGCGGTACGGCGACCATAATCGGCATGATACCGGTCGGGCAGAAGGTCGAGATCGACGGGCCCAAGCTGCTGAGCGAGCGGAAAATCCAGGGCACCAACATGGGCAGCAACCGTTTTCGCATCGACATGCCTCGTTACATCGACTTCTACCTGCAGGGTCGGCTCAACTTGGACGATATGGTGAGTAAACGAGCGCGGCTCGAGAACGTGAACGAGGCATTCGAATCGATGAAGAAGGGCAAAGTCGCGCGCACGGTCCTCATGTTCGACTAAGCGGTGGCGAACCTCGGGCGCAGGCTTGTACACTGTGTCACTGGCGGAGGCAGCACGATGGAATATCGGCAGTTTGGCCAAACGGGAATCAAGATTTCGGCGGTCGGAGTCGGGTGCTGGGAGATTGGCGGGGGCTACGGCAGCATCGAGGAGACGGAATTCATCAAGGCCGTCGGCCGCGCCCTTGACCAGGGCATCAACAGTTTCGACACGGCCGAAGCGTACGGTTTCGGCGCATCGGAGAAGTCGCTCGCCAAGGCGCTGGGCGCACGCCGCAAGGAAGCGGTGATTACGACCAAGTTTGGCGTCGGCTATCCGGACACGCCGAACTATCGCGACAGCACCCGCAAGCGGGTAATGGAATCGATCGAGAAGAGTCTCAAGAATCTCAACACCGACTACGTCGACGTCTACCTGGTTCACTGGCCCGACCGCAACGTGCCGTTCGAGGAGCCGATGCGCGCGCTCGATGAGCTGGTCAAGCAGGGGAAAGTCCGCGCGGTCGGTCTTTCCAATTTCAAGCTTGCCGAGATCGAGAGGTGCATGCAGGCACGCCGGGTTGACGTGGTTCAGTACTGTTGGAACATGTTCGATCGGCGCATGCAGACGGAAATTTTTCCATACTGTCGCGACCACAAGGTCGGGGTGATGGCATACGGCTCGCTGGCCTACGGAGTTTTGACCGGCACCATGAGCGAGGAGATGGACTTCGGCTCGGACGACTGGCGTTCGCGCCGCGGTCGCCTGGGCAATATCAACCTGTTTCAGCACCTGTTCGGTCCCGATCATTTCCTTAAGAATCTTCGTGCGGTCGAAGAGCTCAAGCGGATCGCGCAACGCTACGCTAAGACCCTGCCCCAGTTCGCGCTCCGCTGGACTCTCTCGAATCCGGTGATCAGCACGGCGCTGGTGGGATGCCGCAACGAACGCGAAGTGAACGACAACGTCGGCGCGGTCGGATGGAACATCTCGGATGCGGACATGAAGGAGATCGATGCGATTTTTGCGCGCAACGGGGTGAACCCGATTCCGGATGCATGGCTGGAAACGGAATAGCGCGAACGATTAGGATATAATTGCGATAGCGATTTGGAGGTGCGGCAATGCCGGTTCAGAAATTTGCACCCATGACCAAAACCTTTCCGACCTTCGACTGCGATGCGCACGTCGCCGAGCCGCCCTGGCTGTGGGATCGGGCCAAGGAGTGGCTGACTCACGATGAGTACGAGGCGCTGAAACGCAGCATCTGGTTCGACCCAGAATCCAAGCAGCTGGTCGTCAACGGAGTTGCCAACTCGGGGCTCGGCTCGCAGCGCATCCACGGCGCCCCGGGCATGGTGAACGTGCTCTCGCTGGCAGGACCTGGCCTCAAGCACGATATTCAGCGCGCGATCAACGTACGCAATCTCAATCCGAAAACCGCGCTTACCGCCGAGCAGGCCGACTATATCGACCACAAGGGTGCGTATGAGCCCAAGGCGCGCCTCAAGGACATGGACGTGCAGGGAATCGACCAGGTCATGATCATTCCCAGCGACATCGACACCTACCCGTGGATCCAGAACGCGCTCGGCGCGCGGGCGATGTGCAAGGCGTACAACGACTGGGCGCACGAATACTGCCAGGAAAATCCCGACCGCCTGTTCTTTGCCGCGCTGTTGCCGATGCAGGATCCCAAGCTCGCGGAAGACGAGATCTATCGGGTGGCGGACAAGGGCTGCCGGGTCGGCCTGGTGCGGCCCATCGATGCGATGGGCAACTACCCGATTCAGCCGAAGTACGCGCGGGTGTGGCACGCGATGGAAGAAACCGGCGTGGTGTACGGCATGCATCCGTTTCCCGCACTCGGCCTGCTCAAGCCGCCGGGCTATACCGAGCAGTACTCCGGCGCCGAGCTTATCGGACTGAGTGCGACCTCGGCTTCGCTGCCGCACACTTTCCTGATCAACGTGCAGGACTTCCAGGCGGAAGCTTCGCTCTGGGTCACGATGGTCCTGATGTCGGGATTCTTCGAACGCTTTCCGAAGCTGCACGCCGCCGTGTTCGAGGCCTCCTCGACCTGGCTCAGCTTCGTGCTCGACGAATGCGACAAGGCATACAAACTCTACCGCAATGACCGGAGGCTTGCTCCGCTGAAGCGCCTGCCTCGCGAGACTTTCTTCCAGCACTGCGTGACGGGCTTCGAGGGCGATGAGTCGCCGCCATCGCGGTTTCCGGAGTTCTACGAAGACATCCTGGCGTGGTCATCCGATGTGTACCACCACGACGGGGACGATGCGTGGCGCGCAATCGAAACCATGCGCACGGGCGAGCTGCCGGAGCCGTACCAGGCGAAGTTCCTCGGCGGCAACGCCCGCAAGATGTACCGAATCGATCCGCCCAAGAGTTTCATCGGCGACCGCGTGACCGAGATTGAGCGTCCCGACTGGTGGCCCACGGACCAAGAAGTACAAGAGGCACTGAAACCTGAAGCGGCACTGCGCCGGTACTGAGTCATGAGCAAGAAGTCATTTCCGGTGTTCGACAGCGACTCGCACGTCGTCGAGCCGAACGCGGTGTGGGACAAGTATCTCGAAGCGGACTATCGCACCCTCGGCAAACACGCGCTGTGGCGTGAAGAGGGGGCGCACGGTTCCTATCTCAAGGTCAACGGCAAGATCTTCCGCGACTCGATGAATTCCAACATCCCGCGCCACGCGATCTGGCGGCCGGGTATGACCTGGGAAAAGATCGGAGAGCTCGATCCCGGGCGCCGCCATCCGATGACCGAGGGTGCATCGAATCCGCAGGCGCGACTCAAAGACATGGATGCGATGGGCGTGGACCAGGCATTTCTCTATCCGACCTGGTTTGCGGAAGGATTCCACTTGGTCGAGGATCCCGAAGTCGCTTACGCGCTGGCGCGCGCCTACAACAACTGGATCGCGGACTTCTGCAAGGCCGCGCCGGATCGACTGTTCGCGGCCGCAATGGTTCCCCTGCAAAATATCGACTATGCGCTCGAGGAACTCCGGCGAATCGCAAAGATCCCGTCGTTTCGGGGCGCCTTCATTCGGCCCATGTTCCTGGAAGGGCACTACTTTACCCATCCGGTCTACGATCCGCTTTGGGCGGAATTGGAAAAACTCCAACTCACAGCGGCGGTTCACTCCACCGCCGGCCTGTGGAACCCGGAATGGACGTCGCACGGACCGTTTGTCGAAAAGGTCAAGGGCCGACTCAACCAGTTCTTCGGCATCATGAGTGCGGGCGGAGGTCCGGGTGCGGGAGGCGGCGCCTCATCGATGTTCACCTTCACGGCGGCACCCCCGCTGGGACATCCGATTGCGCCGATAATTTCACACTGGCTCGACAATCATATGTTCGTCGCATCGACGCTTATCGGCTTCACCGTGATGCAGCGTTATCCGAACATGCGGGTCGTGGTCGCGCACGGAAAAGCATCGTGGATGGAAGAGGTGTTGGAGAAAATGGAAGCGTCGACCCGCACCATTCCGCTCCTGCATACCTACCCGGTGCGCACCGACGTCGAGGAGATGTGGGAGGAAGGTAAAGTTATGCTCGGCTTCGATGCGGAAGAGCGTCTCATCCAGAAACTGCCGCACGACTTCGTCGAGAAGGTGGTGTGGGGCTCGCGCTATCCGCATCACGACGCCACCAGCGCGCTGGACGCGATCGCGATGTTGAGCGAAGCCCGGGTCGAAGAGCCGGTTATCGCGAAGATGCTGGGCGGCAACGCGGTCGAGCAATTCGGGCTTAAGGGGAAGCAGCTCTCGGCTTAACCAAGCCTCAAGGCCGGCGCGAGCCAGTCGCCGGCCATCTTGTCGATCCAGGCCGGAATCCGCGCCGCCTCCGCGGGTGGACTCGTGACGAAGACCAGTTCGTCCACACCCGCATCGCGATAGCGTTTGAGATCGTCTACCGTGATCCGTTTCAGGTATGGCGCTATGACGATTTCCACCTCTTTCGGATGGCGCCCGCGCTCACGCAGCATCGCGTGAAGCCGGGTGACTTTTTCGCCGGTCTCGGCCGGGTCGAGGTTGAAGCCGAACCATCCGTCACCGACGTCGGCGACCCGTTTCAACGCCGGCCCGCTCTCTCCGCCGAAGAGCACCGGCAGATTTCCGCCGCGCGATGGTTTGGGGAACGCACGCGCGTGGTCGAAATTTACGAACTCGCCATGAAAGCTGGTCACCTGCTCGTCCCACAGGCGGCGCATCACCTCGACGTACTCGCGGGTGCGCGGGGCGCGCCGCTGAAACGGAATCCCGAGAGCGGCAAATTCTTCGGCGGACCATCCAACACCCACCCCGAGCGCAAAGCGTCCGCTGCAGAGACGATCGAGCGAGGCCACCTGCTTGGCGAGGACCAGGGGATTGTGCTCGGGTACCAAACAAATCCCGGTGGCCAGCCGGATCTCGCTGGTGACCGCAGCGGCGAACGTCAGGGTGATTAAAGGATCCAGCCAGTCCGCATCCGCGGGGAGCGGGAAGTTGCCCTCGGTCGAGTAGGGATACTTGGACTCATGGCGATCAAAGAGGACTACGTGTTCTCCCACCCACAGCGTGGAAAAGCCTGCGCGCTCCGCGTGCTCGGCGGTAGTGCGAACGATCGCCGGCTGAACCGCTGTGCCGATGCCTAGTGCAAAGAGTCCGGTTTTCATCTGGAGCCCTGCCGCCTATGGTTTCTCGAACTTCAGAATGAAGCGGTCGGTCTCGCCGCGATGGGCGAAGACGATCCAAGTGCGATCGTCGTTGGGATGGCGCAGCGCGCTCGACTCCCCGACCAGTTTGAATCCCGCCTGTTCCACTTCCTGGATCACGAAATTCTCGTCGATTCGATGCAAGGTGGATGCGTCCTGCGCGCCGGTTCCGGGCTTGGCGCTGTGGTCGACAATCCCGTAAATGCCGCCCGACTTGAGTGCCGCAAACACCGACGCGTTCATCTTGGCGCGGTCCGCTTTAAGCCACACCAGGTCGTGGTAGTTAAGATTAATGAGCACCGCATCGAGCGTCCCCGGCGCGACCGGGAACAAGTCGGGAGCATCGACCCACTTGTCGACCTCAACCACATTTTTCAGCGCCGGTTTCTGAAGCCGTGAATGCCAGGTTTCGCCGATTTTCTTGAACTTCTCCGGAAATGGACCGTTCTCCGAATATACGGTGCCGGTGGGTCCCACCGCCCGCGAAAGCAGTTCGGTGGTGTAACCGCCGCCCGCAAACAGGTCGGCTACTTTCATGCCCGGCCTGATGCCAAAGAAGGCCAACACCTGCTCGGGCTGACGGCCCGCGTCGAGCGCCTTGTCATCCGCGGGACGGTCCGGCGTATTGACCGCGTCTCTGATGTTTTTTGGAACTTGCGATTCGGGAATCGGCGCAGTCTGCATCACGGTGGCTTGCACCGCGGGATTCAGCGCACGTGCCTTGGTTGTGCCCAAGATCCAGGTCGCAGTGACAAGTAGCGCGGACAGGACAAGATATCGCGGTTTCATGCTCCCTCCCCCAACAGGTTCGACGCTCAGCGAGTGCTAACACACCGGCCCGAACACGCGCAAAGCATGATAAGCAGAGCGCCTAGGCGGGCGTAGACTTCGCCCGACACTCACAGGCAAGATAAATGCGATGAGCGCGCAGACGGGGACCGAGGCTTCGCCGCGGGAGCCGAATTTTGGCGGCCTGCGGGTGGTGGCGTTCGAAAGCAGGATGGCGAGCGAGACCGCGCGGCTCATCGAGCGCAACGGCGGGCGCGCGATGGTCGCACCAGCCATGCGCGAGATTCCGCTGGGCGACAATCCGGCAGCGCTGGAATTTGCCGAGCGACTCCTGGCAGGCGAGATTGATATCGCGGTCTTTCTCACCGGTGTGGGAGTGCGCGCCCTGTTCCAGGTTATGGAGACGCGGCATCCCCGCGCAGCGCTCAGGGCTGCGCTGGCGCGCATCGTCACAGCGGTGCGCGGCCCCAAACCTCTAGCCGCCCTCCGCGACCACGGACTTGAACCTTCTTTGCAGACCCCCGAACCGAATACCTGGCGCGAACTGCTGGAGGTGCTTACCGCGCACTCCGAATTGCTGGGCAAACGCATCGCGGTCCAGGAATATGGTGTGTCGAATCGCGACCTCGTGTCGGCCCTCGAGGCACGCGGCGCAGAGATTTTGATAGTGCCGGTGTACCGATGGACGCTCCCGGTCGATCGGGGACCGCTCACCCAAGCCCTGCGCGCGATCGCAAATGGCCAGGCCGACGTTGCCCTATTCACCAGCTCCAACCAGGTCACCAACGTGATGCAGATGGCAGACGCGCTGGGAATTGGCGATGCGGTCAGGCACGGACTCGGCACGATGGTTATCGGATCGGTCGGGCCGGTATGCTCGCAAGAGTTGCGTGCGCGCGGAATTCCCGCCGACCTGGAGCCGGGGCATCCCCGACTCGGTCATCTGATAAAGGAAGCCGCGCTACTCTCGGCAACGATCCTCGCGAGCAAACGATCCAGCCCTGTGCTGGTAGTCACTGAGTCTCCGCGCAGACGCCCAATCGAGGCGGGCAATGCTCCGCGTCCACAACTCTGGGACCACCCGTTTTTGAAGGCGTGCCGACGCGAAGCCGCCGACTACACCCCGATATGGCTGATGCGCCAGGCGGGCCGGTACATGCCCGAGTACCGTCGCGTGCGCGACCAGCACGACTTCATCGAGATGTGCACGCGGCCCGAGCTGGCCGCTGAAGTCACCGTCGGCGCTGTCGAGCGGCTCGGAGTCGATGCTGCGATCATCTTCGCGGACATCCTGTTGCCGCTCATCCCGATGCAGGTCGGACTGCACTACGAGAAAGGCGACGGTCCGATTGTCGATCGACCAGTGCGATCGGCCGCCGACCTGGCGCGAATTCCCGACGTTGAGGTAAGCGCACTGGCCTTCGTCGGGGAGGCGATCAAGCTGGTAGACCGAGCGATCGGGGCAAGGACACCGATCATCGGTTTCGCAGGAGCTCCCTTCACGCTGGCGTCATATCTGATCGAGGGTGGTTCTTCACGGCAGTATCAAACCACGAAAACCCTGATGTACAACGAGCCCGAGACCTGGCATCGGCTCATGGAGCTGTTGGTGGGCATCACGGCGGACTATCTGAACCTCCAGGTCGACGCCGGTGCCAGCGCGGTACAGCTCTTCGACAGCTGGGTCGGAAGCCTGGGGCCCGGCGACTATCGCCGCTTTGTGCTGCCGCATACCGCGACCCTGATTTCAAAAGTGAAGCCGGGTGTTCCCGTGATTCACTTCGGAACCACCACCGGAAACCTTCTAGAGTTGATGCGCGAGGCGGGCGGCGACGTGATCGGGCTGGATTGGCGCGTCGATCTCGCCGAAGCGTGGCAGAGGCTCGGCTTCGAAGTCGCGGTGCAGGGCAATCTCGATCCGATTGCATTGTTCGCTGAGGTCGCCGAAATTCGCAGCCGCGCCAGCGCGATTCTCGCCCAAGCCGCCGGTCGGCCCGGGCACATCTTCAACCTAGGCCATGGCATTCTGCCCGAAACTCCGGTCGATCATGTGATCGCGCTGGTGGATGCCGTTCACGAGCTGAGCCGGAGATAACGTCGCGATGGCATCGAGCGGGCGATGCGAGGCGGTGTTGGTCGTCGGTTTCGGGGGACCAACCCGCTCCGAGGAAATTCACCCATTTCTCGACAACGTCCTGCGCGGAAGACCGGTTCCCCACGAACGCTACGAGGAGGTTGCCCGTCACTACGAAAGTATGGGCGGACGTTCTCCATACAACGAACTGACCTTTCTTCAAGCCCGAGCGCTACGCAACCAGCTCGCCGGCGAAGGCATCACGATTCCCGTAGAAGTCGGAATGCGTAATTGGGAACCATATGTAGTTGATGCGCTGGTCGCACTGCAGCGGGCAGGCGCACGCCGAGCACTCGGATTTATTATGGCCGCGTTTCGCAGCGAGGCGAGTTGGGAACGCTACCAGGGGGTGGTACGAGCGGCCCGAGAGGCGATGGGACCGCGCGCGCCCGAAGTGGAGTATCCGGAGCCCTGGCACACCCATCCGAAGTTCATCGCCGCAGTTGCCGCACGCGCGTCCGAAGCGCTCACACGCCTGAAACCGGATGAACGTCGGCGGGTGCGACTTATCTTTAGCGCACACAGCATCCCGGTCCGCATGGCGTCCGGCGCACCCTATGTCGAGCAGCTCACCGAATCCTGCGCCCTAGTGGCCGCGCACCTTGGCATCGAGCCCTGGACCCTTGCCTTCCAGAGCCGCAGCGGAAGTCCGCAAGACCGGTGGCTCGAACCGGAGATTGGTTCCGCGCTGCAGAAGCTTGAAGGTGGGGCCATCGCGGTGCTCGTCCCGATTGGATTTTTGTGCGATCACGTCGAGGTTCTATATGATCTCGACGTTGAGGCTGCGCGAATCGCGCGCGAGTCGGGGGTGCGGATGGAGAGAGCAGGTACGGTTTGCGACCACCCGGAATTCATCGCCATGATGGCGGAGATCGTTCGCCTGCACTTGATTGAGTAAGATCTGCCCTCCCCG
Source organism: Candidatus Binataceae bacterium (assembly GCA_036495685.1). Lineage (NCBI taxonomy): Bacteria > Candidatus Binatota > Binatia (SeqCode) > Binatales (SeqCode) > Binataceae (SeqCode) > Binataceae bacterium (SeqCode). Next base: position 84,892 of record DASXMJ010000090.1, read on the forward strand.
CCCTTGGGGTGGATAGATAGGGGTCAGGTCGCCTCTCCGCCCCCCAACATTCAGCCAAAGCCCTCCTCTGGGCTAGTTTCCGTAGGCGTAGGCGCCGCCTTTCTCGAGGGCCTTCCGGTATGCGGGCCTCTCGTGCAGGCGTTTGGTCCACGCATCAAGCTCCGGATACGCGCCGCGAACGCCGAATGCTCCGGCGACTTCGCCCACGAAACTCATCTGCACATCGGCGCCGGTCAGAGCGTTGCCGACCAGGAATTGCTTACCCTTGAGCGCACCGTTGATGTAGCCGAGGTGATTTGCGAGCTCGGTGTCGATTCGCGGGCGTAGCGGCGCGCCGGCTTCGCCGAGCCGCGAGACGTACAGGTTGAGCATTAGAGGCAACATTGCCGATCCTTCCGAATAGTGCAGCCATTGCGCGTACTCATCGTAGGCAGCGCTGTCCGCGGGTGGTTGCAGGCGGCCGCCGCCGTGGCGTCGGATGAGGTAGTCGACAATCGCTCCCGACTCGATGATGGTACGACCGTCGTCGGTGATTACCGGCGACTTGCCAAGCGGATGCACGGCTTTGAGCTCGGGTGGTGCCAGACGCGTCTCGGCGTTGCGCTGGTAGCGCTTGATTTCGTACGGCAGCGCGAGCTCTTCGAGCAACCACAAGATCCGCTGCGAGCGGGAATCGTTCAGATGGTGGACAACAATCATTGGAGTCCTCACTTTCCAAATCGAACCAAGGTTTTGAGTGCGCGCCTCCACCATGCACCGGCGCTTGCTGAGAGTCTACGGAAAAGTGGTACGGTGCGGGAGCAGCCCACTGACGGCGGAGGGGGAAAGCGATGGAAACAGCAGTCGATCCCGCCAATCGATGGCGGCTTAAAACTCCCGGACACGAGGGATGGAAGCGCACCGTGCGGCCTGACGATCCAGACCGCTTCCTGATGATCTCCTCCGATTGTCATGCCAACGAACCAGCCAACTTGTGGGCAGAGCGGATCGAGGAAAAGTACAAGACTCGACTGCCGAAGATCGAGGTCGACAAGGAGGGCGTTAAGTGGGTTGTCAGCGACGGACTCCGGCGGACTCGCCTGCAGGAGAGTATTTTTGAGGGCGAAGACCTGATGCGCAACCGTGCCGGTGCAGATGTCGCGCAGCGCTTGGCGGATCGCCGTCGCGACGGAGTGGACGCGGAAATCATTTTTCCCAACAAGGGACTCTTCATGTGGGCCACCCGTGACGCGGAATTCGCTCAGGCCCAGTGCCGGGTCTGGAACGACTGGGCGTGGGAGACCTTCGGTCCGTACAACGACCGTATGTCACCCATGGCATCGATAGCGACCGCCGATCTCGCCGGATCGGTCAAGGAGGTCGAGCGTGTCGCGCGGCTCGGCTTCCGTGGACTAACCCTGCCCTGCAAGCCGGTTTTTAATTCGCAGGATGCACGCGATCCCAACTACAACATGGCGGTCTACGATCCGATGTGGGCGGTGATTGAGGAGACCGGCCTGCCGATCACATTTCATATCGGGACGGGCCGCGACCCGCGGGGAGCGAGCAAGGAAGGCGGCGCGGTGATGAACTACGTCGCGCATGCGCTGGTCCAGGCCATCGAGCCGATGGCGGCGTTGTGCTCTTCGGGGGTGTTGGAACGTTTCCCCAAGATTAAGTTTGCCGCGATCGAATCGGGCATTGGATGGGTGCCCTGGGCGCTCGACGCCATGGATGAGGCATATGTCAAGCATCACATGTGGGCGTATCCCAAGCTCAAGATGCTGCCCAGCGAATATTTTCGCTCCCATGGTGCGGTGGCGTTCCAGGAAGACCGCGCGGGTCTCGGACTGGCACTGCAATTCGACCTGGTAGACAACTTCCTGTGGTCCAATGACTATCCACATCACGAGGGCTCATGGCCGCATTCCGCCGAGGCAATCGAGCGGCAGATGGGCCGCTTCGACGAAGACCAGCGCGCGAGGATTCTTGGGCTGAATGCGGCGCGAATGTTCAACTTCGAGGTCGAGCGGCTGCTCGCCTATCGACAAAGTTGATCCTTGGAAGCGCGCGCTGCGGGTGGTGAGAGCCTGAGGGCGGTCGGGGAGAACATGCTACAGTTACCCTGAACGATCGGTATGTTCGGGGAAAGGATTGCAACAACATGAAATTTCACTGGTTCGCCGAGGTGACCTATCCGCATCTGCCGGCCGACTTTAAGGAACGCTACAAGTCCGCCTGGGTAACTCCCCCGGCACATCTGATCGACCCGGGCAAAGCTGGCGAGATGTACCGGATGTTTATCCGGCTGATGCAGGTCGCGGACCAGGTCGGTTTCGACGGACTGACCGTGAACGAGCACCATCAGACACCACTCGCGGTGACGCCCTCGCCCAATCTGCTCGCAGCTAGCCTGGCTTCCTCAACCAAAAGCGCAGCCATCACGGTGGTCGGCAATTCGCTGGCCCTGTACAACCCCCCGACCCGCGTCGCCGAGGAATATGCATATCTGGACTGCCTTTCCGGGGGCCGGCTCACCGCAGGATTCGTGCTGGGCACCCCGATGGACTCGACGTTCGCCTATGGCGTGACTCCGGTCGAAATGCGCGAGCGATTCGAGGAGGCGCGCAAGCTGATTCTGCGCGCATGGTCAGAGCCGGAGCCGTTCGCATTCAACGGCAAATACACGCAGCTACGCTACGTGAATATCTGGCCGCGGCCCGTTCAACAGCGCATGCCAATCTGGGTACCGGGCGGGGGTGGCAGCGTCGAGACCTGGGACTTGGTTATCGAGCACGACTACTGCTACGGGCACTTGTCGTTCTCAGGACTGTTTTCGTCGAAGCCGCTGGTTGATGCATTCTGGGAATATGTAGACAAGCGGGGCGGCACGCTGAACCCCCATCGGATGGCTTTCACGCAGATGGTATGCGTCGCCAACACCGATGCCGAAGCGGAGAAGCAGTATTACCAGGCGGTGCGCTATTTCCATCGCAATGCAGCGCCCGCGCAGGGGTTCCTGAATCCGCCCGGCTACACCACGGTGCGCTCGATGAAGTCGCAGTCCGAGCAACTCAAGATTGGGCACACTAGGCTGACCTCGCAGGACCGGGTGCGCGCGGGCCGAGGCGAGATGAGCTTTTGGGAATACGACGACAAGGGCTACATCATCGCGGGCACCCCGCAACGTGTGCGGCAGCGGCTTAGAGAATTGATCAAGGACCTGCGGGTTGGACAGTTAATCGCTACTCCGCACATGGGCAATCTTCCCGAAGAAGTAGGCGCGGAGAACACACGCCTGTTTGGGCTCGAGGTCGCCCCCCATCTGCGCGATCTGTGGGCGGACCAGCCGGACCGTTGGACCCCGGAGATAAGTCAGGCCCTTGTGCTCGCCAATGCAGCGCGACACGCGCCAAATGGGGGCACCCGCGCGCAAGCCTAGCGGGCGTTGCACTCTAGCTCGCACGACTGCGCAGCCGACCTTCCCCGCGGCATAAAGATAGCGGTCTCCAGGCCCGTGCCTCTTGAGTTACCTCGACTCGCGGCGCGACCCACGGTAGTTCGAGCTCCCCGTGGGTCTTCTTTCCCGAACCACGCCGGGGGAGGAAAATCCGGTGCGGGGGGCTGCCGCGTGCACGCGCCATGGGTTCGCGAATGAAGCGCATTGCCATAATCGGAGCGGGCATTACCGGCCTGGCGGCAGCCCATCGGATCGGCGAACTCGCGGCGCAGCGCGAGACCCCGGTGGAAACGGTAATCCTCGAACGCAGCGATCGCGCGGGTGGACCGCTCAAGACCATTCGCCGAGATGGGTTCGTCATGGAGACCGGGGCCGATTCGTTCCTGACCGATAAGCCCGCAGCTGCCGAGCTAGCCAAGCGTCTCGGGCTCGCGAACGATTTGATTCCCACACGCGTGCAGTTCCGCCGCACCTTTGTGGTTCACCAGGGAAAGCTCGTGGAGATTCCAGAAGGGTTTTCTCTGCTCGCGCCTACTCATCTCGAACCGGTGATGGAGAGTCCGCTTTTCTCGGAAGACGGCAAACGCAGAATCGCGCTGGAGCCGACCATTCCGCGCCGAACCGAGAGTGGTGACGAGAGCCTCGCCTCATTCGTGACGCGCCGCCTGGGTCGGGAAGTGCTCGACCGGGTCGCGCAGCCTTTGGCCGGGGGAATCTACACCGCCGACCCTGCACGGCTCAGCGTCGCCGCCACCATGCCGCGCTTTGTCGAGATGGAAAAAAGCCACGGAAGTCTGATTCGGGGTCTGCAGGCGGCTGAGAAAGTGCGGGCGAGCAAGGCGCCCGGCACCAGCGGCGCCCGATGGAGCTTGTTTCTATCGATGCGCGCAGGGATGGGATCACTGGTCGACGCCGTCGTCTCGCGAGTTGCCGGGTCGCTCCGCTTCGGCACCGAGGTGAGCGCCATCTCATATCGCAATCAGCGCTGGTACCTGGTGCTTGGCAACGGCGGCCGAATAGACGCGGACGGGGTGATCTGTGCCGCCCCCGCGTTCGCTGCCGCGCTGTTTCTCAGGGCAGCTGATCCCGACCTTGCCAACCTGCTCGGAAAGATGGGCTACGCTTCCGCGGCCACTGTCAACATGACGTTTCGCGAGAGTGAATTTCCGAGTCCGCCGCGTACCTTCGGATTCGTGGTGCCGATTGTGGAGCATCGAAAAATAATAGCTGGCAGTTTTTCCAGCCTGAAGTTCGAGGAGCGCGCTCCCTCCGACTCAACTCTTGTGCGTGCTTTCGTCGGCGGGGTGTTGCAGAACGAGATGATGGCGTTGCCGGACGAGGAGATCGTCAAGGCGGTGCGCGACGAGTTCCGCGCGTTGCTCGGGGTGACGGCGGTGCCTGGAATCGTCGCAATCCAGCGATGGCCAGATTCGATGCCGCAGTACGAGGTGGGACATCTCGATCGAGTCGGTGAGATCGAACACGCAGTCGCGCGCCTGCCGCGGTTTGTGCTGGCCGGCGCCGCCTATCGCGGGGTGGGGATTCCGGATTGTGTCCGCAGCGGCGAGGACGCCGCGCAAACCATTCTCGCCCAGCTCGCGGAATCCGCGTGAGATTTCGATGGGTGGGTTGGAGCACAGCGACGGCGCCGGCGAAGCAAAATGGCCGCGGGTGATTGCGCACGCCGACATGGACGCCTTCTACGCGTCGGTCGAGCAACTGGACAATCCCGCTCTGCGCGGCCTGCCGGTAGTCGTCGGGGGCAAGAGCGCGCGCGGCGTGGTGACCTCGGCATCGTACGAAGCGCGCAAGTTCGGGATCCGCTCCGCGATGCCGTCAGTGCAGGCGCGCAAGCTCTGCCCGCAGGCGATCTTCGTGGGCGGGCGCATGGATCGCTACGGCGAGGTCTCAAAGGTCGTGCGCCGAGTGTTCGAGGAATTCAGTCCAGTGGTCGAGCCGCTTTCACTCGACGAGGCGTTCATCGACCTGACCGGAACTGAGCGCATGCATGGCTCCGCGCTCGATGCGGCCCGTGCCCTCAAGCGGCGCGTGACGGAAGAGACGGGGCTGGTCGTCTCGGTAGGGGTCGCACCGACTAAAATGGTCGCCAAGATTCTGTCCGACCTGTCCAAACCCGACGGGCTTCTCAGCATCGGCCCCGGCGAGGTCGTACCGTTTCTGCACAGCCTGCCGGTCGAACGTATCTGGGGCGTCGGCCGCGTCACTCTGGCCCGTTTGAATCAATTCGGTATTCGGACGATCGCCGACTTGGCCAGGCGCGACGTCTGCGAGTTGCGGATGGCGCTCGGTTCGCTGGGACCACACCTTCATGCGCTTGCCAGCGGCATCGATCCACGGCCGGTGGTCGGCGATTGGCAGCGCAGATCTTACGGCGAGGAAAATACTTTTGCGACCGATCTCACGCTCGAGTCCCAGGAGTTGCGCCGCATTCTGATTGCACACGGCGAGGCGATCGCGCGCCGGCTGCGCGCGGATCGGGTGCGGGCGCGCACTGTCTCGGTCAAACTGAAACTGGCGCGTCCACTCGGGCAGGGCCGTTATCCGCTATTGTCGCGCAGCTTTTCGCTGGAGAGGGCAACCGATGACGGAGCGGAGATCACGGGCACGGCGATTCGTCTGCTCGACAAGGTTCCGACCGGTGACAAGATTCGCCTCGCGGGAGTACAGGTACACAACTTGGAGCGCGCGAGTTCCGCACAGTCAGGATTGTTCGACCCGCGACTGTTCGATGAATCTAAGCGAACGCGCCTCAACCGTGCCCTGGACGCAGTAACCAGCCGCTTCGGCGAAGATGCGCTCACCCGCGGGCTGGCGCGGGCCGACAAGAGCGCGCCCTCGAGGAGAATAAAATAACTCCGCCGTGTCGCTCCCCGCACAAGACTTCCGGTCCGCGCGGGCAAGAGACCGGGACCCAGTCGCATGACGTCGTGGTAGTTTTCGCAGGAAGCTGCGGAGCACCAGTACCTACAGTGGCATCATCGTCGCCGCAGGCGTCGCAGCGGACTAAAGAGGTCTCATTCGCCTCTGCAGCGGCAACGCGGGCTTGAGAGCTGTGGCGATTTTCTCAATCGCCTTTTCCACCCGCTTCCCTACCCGCACGCCAATCAGATTGGAGCGTGCCACCTCAGAAACTTGAGACGCCGCGCCTGCAGCTCCGCGGCCTGCTGCGCCACCCACAACACGTGCGTGCCACCCTCGACGGCAACGAACTCGGCGCCGCGGATCGAACGCGCTGCAAACTCGCCGTGTTCAAAGCGCACGTCGGCGTCGTGGGTGCCGTGAATCACGAGCGCGGGACATTGTACCTGGTCGAGCGGCAAACGATCGATTCGCTCGAATTGGTCGAGGTCGTTCAACAGCCCGGCCTTGCGCAGACTCAAGGGATTGAGGGTCTGAAAGAGGCCGGTAACGAAGGCGGCCTTGGCCGGGTCGGCACTCACTTGAGATGCGAGAGCCCGCGCCGATCTGCGATCGAGTGTGCCCTCCACGCGGATCATCTGACGCGCAAGCGTATCGGGAAACCGGTTGGCCAGCCAATCGAAAATCGGTACGGTCAGACCGTTGATCGCTGCGCGCAGGAGCATCCTTTGCAGCGGGGCAAGATCGTCTCCGAAGCGCTTGCTAATGGCGCATTCAGTGACCATCGCCCAGGTCCGGTCCGGATGGCGCGCCGCGAAGGTGTAGGTGGCCGGACCGCCGCCCGATGCGCCGTAGACGCAAACGCGATCGATCCCGAGGGTATCAAGAAGCGCCGCCGCGGCGTCCGCTTGCTCCGCAGGGGTCCGGCCGACTTCGAGCGGAGTTCCAAGGTATCCCGGTCGAGACCACCCCACGATGCGGAATCCGCGTGCCTCGACCGTTTCGCCAATCAGTGCGACCTGGTCGAAGCCACCCGGAGTGCCGTGCATCCCGAGGATCGCCGGACCTTCGCCGACGCTGAAATATTCGATAGGACCCGCCGCAGTGTGCGCGACCACACTACGTACCCCATAGCCTGCCCTACGACTCAAGAGCGGGGTATTGCTGCTTTGCAGTGAGATATCGTCAAACATCGGGTCTAAGGTCGAACGGCTTCGCGAACCGGTAACCTACCGTTCATACAAGCATAACAATCGCCCGCTCGCTATCGCGAGCCGCTTTTCTTAGAGGAGAACGCTCAGCGGTCCGAGATTTTTGCCACTACGCGCAGAAAGGATTGCAGCACCATGGATCGACTGCCGTGATGGTAGGCGATCGCCATTTCGGTCGCGGAAGTTGCCGGCCGAAGCGGACGGTAGAGGACGCGCTCGCGATGCAGCTTGCGGATGGAGGCGGGCACGATTGCGACACCTAGCCCAGCGGATACCAGGCTGACGATGGTCTGCATCTGGACGGCCTCTTGCGCGACTTGCGGTCGGAAGCCCGCGCGCCGGCAAATCGAAGCAATTTGGTCGTAGAGTCCAGGCGCCGCGTGCCGCGGAAACAGGATGAATGGCTCGCGTGCCAGCGCACGCGGATTCACCGCACGATGGGTGCGCAGGGGATGGTCATGGGGCAGGGCCAGCACAAGCGGCTCTCTAAGAATCGTTTTGACGGCCAGGGACTCGGGGGCGTTTTCGATCGGACGGCGCACGAACCCAATGTCGATTGTGCCGGCAGCCAGCAATTCAACCTGTTCTTCGGTACTACGCTCGAAAAGGTTCAACACCACGCAGGGAAATTGGCCCCGAAAGCTGCGCAGAATCGCGGGCAGCGTCGTATAGGGGGCAGAGCTGGAAAAGCCGACCCGCAAGAGCCCCGCTGACCCTTGGGCGGCATGACGGGCGGCCTCGGCAACCCGCCCGGCCTGGGCGAGTGCGCGGCGAGCCTCTTCCACAACCAACCGTCCAGCGTCGGTCAATTGCACGCGCCGCTTGGTGCGATCGAACAGTCGCACTCCGAGTTCATCCTCGAGCTGGCGGATCTGCTGGCTCAGCGGGGGTTGCGCGATGTGCAGGCGCTCGGCGGCGCGGCTGAAATGCAGTTCTTCTGCGACCGCGACGAGATAGCGCAGGTGTCTCAATTCCATATGCTATACATATCAACTTATCAGTTTATTATATTGGACAGATATGCATTGATCTCGTATCCTTGGACCCGCTGGAGGACACAGAGTGCCGTGAAGCCGGTCCCCGATTCTGCCCCCGCAAGCAATGTACATGCGCGCGTCCGATCGCAGTTTGGCGCGGCCGCGAGCGCGTACACCACTAGTGTCGGTCATAGCGATCCGACCCTGCTCCGGCGCGTGGTCGAGTTGGCGCAGCCTCGGCCCTCCGATCGCGCACTCGATATCGCCACCGGTGCGGGACACACCGCGCTCGTCCTGGCTCCCCACGTTGCGGAAGTGGTCGCCTTCGATCTCACCGAGCAGATGCTTAAAGAAACCGCGCGTAACGCGGCCGCGCGCGGCCTCAAGAACGTGGTTACCCGCCAGGGAGCCGCTGAGCGGCTGCCGTTTCCCGATTCCACCTTCGACATAGTCGCCGTGCGCCAGGCACCTCACCACTATGCCGACGTGCGCCTGGCGGTGCGCGAGATGGCCCGGGTTGTGAAACGACTCGGGCGGGTGGTGATTATCGACAGCCGGGCGCCCGAGGACGATGAGCTCGATCGGGCGTTCAACCATATCGAGAAGCTGCGAGACTCTTCACACGTGCGCAACTGGCGGCCGAGTGAATGGCGCGCCATGATCCAGGGGGCGGGGCTGAGGATTCTCGCCGAGCATCTGGATTTCTACACGGAGAACGGCCAGGCGATGGATTTCGACGCCTGGACGCGGCGCATGAAGACTCCCGCCGGCGCGGTAGAAGAGCTTAGGCGTCTCTTCCGAACCGCAACGCCGGCGTTGGTCGAGGCCCTGAGAATCGAAATCGCGGGTGAGCAAATCGGCTTTTGCGTGCCACAGATCGCGATCGCAGCGACCAAGGACTGAAAGATTGCAGCGCCCGGGTTCCCCGACACCATCCGGCAGCGAGCACGGAAACCGTGCTGGTTGTTCCGGCAGTTGCCTTGTAGTGAAACTCCCGGCTTTGCCAAACTGGGAAGTTGACCAATAATACGGGATTTGTATCGGTTCGGAGGCGCGTTTAGATGGCGGCTCAGACACTGTTCGAAAAAATTTGGAACGACCACGTGGTCATCGAGACAGCGGGTGAGCCCGCCCTGCTCTACATCGACCTTCATCTGATCCATGAAGTCACCTCGCCGCAGGCTTTTGAGGCGCTGCGCGCTGCAGGCCGGAAGGTCCGCGACCTGCGGAGGACTTTCGCGACTCTCGATCACAATATCCCGACTATCGATCAGCTAAAGCCCATCGCCGACCCGGATTCCCGGCTCCAGGTCGAGATGATGCGCAAGAATTGCCGCGAATTCGACATCACCCTCTTCGATTTGGGCTCGCGCGAACAGGGCATCGTGCACGTCATCGGGCCGGAGCTTGGAGTTTCGCAGCCCGGTCTCACTATCGTGTGCGGCGACAGCCACACCTCGACCCACGGCGCCCTGGGTGCGCTCGCGTTCGGAATCGGCACCAGCGAGATCGAGCACGTGCTTGCAACCCAGTGCCTGTGGCAGACGAAACCGAAAACCTTCGAGATCCGCGTCGATGGCAAGGTGGGAACCGGAGTAACCGCGAAGGACCTGATTCTCGGAATTATTGGGCGCCTCGGCACCGACGGCGCCACCGGATGCGTGATCGAATATCGGGGCGACGCGTTCGAGGCGTTGTCGATCGAAGAGCGAATGACGGTCTGCAATATGTCCATCGAGGCGGGGGCGCGCGCGGGAATGTTCGCCGCCGATTCGAAGACCGTGGAATATTTGCGCGGCCGCCGGTACGTGCCGCAGGGTGCCGAGTTCGATGCGCTGGCAAAGCGCTGGCTCACTATGCGCACTGATGAAGGCGCCCGGTTCGATCGCGCCATCAGTTTCCCGGCTTCCAGTTTCGTGCCGCAGGTGACCTGGGGGACCAATCCGGGAATGGTCACCGAGGTAACCGGGAGGGTTCCCAGGCCGGATGCGATCGCGGATGCCACCGAGCGCGTGACCGTGGAACGCGCGCTCGAATATATGGGGCTTCGCGGGGGCACGCCGATCGAGGAAATCCGCGTCGACCGTGTGTTTATCGGCTCGTGCACCAATTCCCGGCTCAGCGATCTGCGCGCTGCGGCCGGAATAGTGAAGGGCAAAAAGGTCGCGCGCACCGTGAGCGCGATGGTGGTTCCCGGATCTCAGCAGGTCAAAGCCGAAGCCGAAAAGGAAGGACTCGATCGCATCTTTCGCGAGGCAGGCTTTGAATGGCGGGAAGTGGGATGCTCGATGTGCCTCGGCATGAATCCCGACATCCTGAAGCCCGGCGAGCGATGCGCGAGCACCTCGAACCGGAATTTCGAAGGCAGCCAGGGCAAGGGCGGCCGGACCCACCTGGTAAGCCCGCAAATGGCCGCCGCGGCCGCGATTGCCGGACATTTTGTGGATATTCGCGAGTGGGCGAAGTGAGAACGCCGTCACCAACGGGGTTGCCTGGTTGCGCGAGGATAAAGATGGCAAAACGCAGAATAACCCTATCCGGCTTCTCCCGCAGTGGGAGCGGCTCCTGTGGAGGGGCTGATGCAACCATTTAGAAGCTTCACCGGGCTTGCGGTACCGCTGGATCGCGCCAATGTCGATACCGACCAGATCATTCCCAAGCAGTTTCTCAAGGCGGTTGTGCGCAGCGGAATGGGAAAAGGTTTATTCTTCGATTGGCGGCTCAATCCCGACGGCTCCCCCAATCCCGACTTCGTTCTTAACCGGCCGCGCTATGCGAATGGCTCGGTGCTGGTGGCGCGGCACAACTTCGGTTCGGGAAGTTCCCGCGAGCACGCCGTGTGGGCGTTGATGGATTTTGGCATCGAAGCGGTCATCGCGCCTTCGTTCGCCGATATTTTCCGCAACAACAGCATGAAGAACGGGCTTTTGCCGATCGTGCTGAAGCCCGATCAGGTCGAAGTGCTGCTGCGCGCGATCGTGAAATACGAAGGCTACCAATTACGGATCGATCTGGAAGGCCAGACTGTCACCGACGATTTCGGCTGGTCGGCGAAGTTTGAAATCGAGCCCTTTCAGAAAAAATGCCTGCTTGAGGGCCTCGATGATATCGCCCTGACGCTGGTCCACGAAAAGGAAATTACCCGCTTCGAAGCCGTGCATCCGATTTCCTATCGTTTCCTGAATGAGTCGAAGCAGCAAGGCAGCAGGTAAGCCCCGATCCTGATGCCTCGGTGACTCGGTGGTGAAATAATCTGGTGGCATGAGCGCGGGGGCTACCATCACAGCCGATAGTAGCTGCACCGGCATGCGGCTTGACGTGTTCGTGTCGGCGCGTCTCGCGCCCGAATATTCACGGTCGCAGGTGGCGCGAATGATCAAAGCGGGGCTGGTGACAGTCAACGGGCTGGCCACCAGAGCGTCGAGCGGCATCCGCCTCGGCGACCGCATCGAAATCGCACCTCCCTCTGCACCATTGGCGCGGCAGTCGCGCGCCGACGCACCCGCGATCGAGGTGCTTGCCGAGGACCCGGAATTCATCGTGGTTAACAAAGCCGCAGGCATGACGGTGCACCCGGCGCCTGGTCATCCCGATGCAACCCTGGTGGATGCTTTGCTCGAGCGTTTTCCCGAGCTGGCGCGGATGGCCGAGCCCGACGGAGTGTTGCGCCCCGGCATCGTTCATCGCCTCGACCGCGAAACATCTGGTGTGCTGGTGGTGGCGCGGACACCGTTCGCGCGAACCGCGCTGGCGCGCCAGTTCAAGGATCGGGTAGTGCGAAAAACCTATCTGGCGATCGTGCGCGGCGTGGTCGCGCGCGAGCGCACAACGCTCACCCGAGCAATCGGACGTCATCCCACTGAGCGCAAGCGCATGTCGGTCGTATCACGCGCCCCGCGCGCTGCGGTGAGTCACGTCACCACGTTGGCACGGTTTGCCAGCAGCGCGCACGACGACCGCGGAGCGACCCTGGTGCGGGTGCGACCCGAGACGGGCAGGACCCATCAGATTCGTGTGCATCTGGCGTCAATGGGCCATCCCTGTCTTGGCGACCGCCTGTACGGACGCGGCACGGATAGCGTGACACCCGGGTTCACGCGTCAGGCACTGCACGCGCTTGCCCTGTCGATTGCGCATCCACGATCGGGTGAAAGGCTGGACTTCGTAGCGCCGTTGCCGGAGGACTTCCGGCAGTTCTTGTCCGCTCGTGGTATACCGGCGACTAGCGAGGTGCTCCGCGAGTGGATCGATTCCAAGTAACCCACGTCGACACCCAAAAAGGACCCGCGCAATCGATTCGACCCGCGCTGCTCGCCGGCCACTTCTTGAGAAGTAAAGATGGTTTGGTTGCTTTGAGTGGCGCGGATGCATCAGCCGCGCCGGAAGGCGTCGCCTGGATTACGAAGGCAAGGCCGGAACACTCCTGCGCCTACTTTTTTTGCCGCTCCTCGACCATCGCGACCGCCGCAAGTGCCGTTGACAGAACCCATCGGCTCGGTTACGGTTTTCACTTAGCTTCCACACCAAGGACGCTGCGGCGGGGTTGAAGGAGATTGTTCCCCGTCCTCAACCGGCCCGCTATTCCGAACTCAAGGCGTTTTCGTTCGAATCCCGACCGCTTGGGGCAAGTGACTGTACAAAGATTTCCTGTTTGCGACTCCGGTTCGCCAAAACGTCGCTAACCTGCGGCACGGACCTTATCGGTGCGGCAGCGAAAATAAAAAAGAGAGATTTTAGTTTGCGGGGAAGGCACATGGCTAAAGGCAGAAGCGCCGCGCGCGAAAGCCACGATCATCTCGAGGTGGCACCGCCGCGTCAGGTTCAAACCGTTCAGACTCAGCCGCTCATCGTGATCAACGATCAGGGCGATCTGAACCTGAAGGCTCTCAAGGGATCCAAGATCACCGAATTGGCGCAGTTGGCGCGCGATTTCAGCGTCGACAATGCGACCAACCTGCGCAAGCAGGAGATGATCTTTGCGATCCTGCAGGCGCAGGCCGCGCGCAACGGCTCGATCCTCGGTGAAGGTGTGCTGGAAATCCTGCCCGACGGGTTCGGCTTCCTGCGCGCACCCGACTACAACTACCTGCCGGGGCCCGACGACATCTACATCTCCCCGAGCCAGATCCGCAAATTCAACCTGCGCACGGGAGATATCGTCTCCGGCCTGATCCGGCCGCCCAAGGAGGGCGAGCGGTATTTTGCGCTGCTCAAGGTCGAATCGATCAACTTCGAGGACCCGGAAAAAGCGCGCGACAAGATCCTGTTCGACAACCTGACGCCCCTCTATCCACAGGAGCGGATCAAGCTCGAATACGATCACGAAGACCTGACCACCCGCATCATCGACCTGGTCGCGCCGATCGGCAAAGGCCAGCGCGGACTGGTGGTGGCAGCGCCGTTTACCGGCAAGACGATGATGCTGCAGGCGATCGCCAAGGCGATCTCACATAATCATCCCGAAGTCGTGCTGATCGTGCTGTTGGTCGACGAGCGCCCCGAGGAAGTGACCGACATGTTGCGCTCGGTGCAGGGCGAGGTGGTGAGCTCCACTTTCGATGAGCCCGCGACCCGGCACGTGCAGGTGGCAGAGATGGTGATCGAGAAGGCGCGGCGACTGGTCGAACATGGGCGCGATGTCGTAATTCTGCTCGATTCGATCACGCGCCTGGCGCGCGCCTACAACACGGTGGTCCCGCCTTCCGGAAAAATTCTCTCCGGCGGCGTCGACTCCAACGCGCTGCATAAGCCCAAGAAGTTTTTCGGCGCGGCGCGCAACACCGAAGACGGCGGTAGCCTCACGATCATCGCGACCGCGCTGGTCGATACCGGCAGCCGGATGGACGAGGTGATCTTCGAGGAATTCAAGGGCACCGGTAACCAGCAAGTGTCGTTAGATCGCCGTCTGCTCGAGAAACGTATCTTTCCGACCATCGACATGCAGCGCTCGACCACCCGCAAGGAAGAGCTGCTGCTCCCACGCAGCACGCTCAACCGGGTCTGGATCCTCCGCAAGCTCCTGTCGCAGCTTAACGCGGTCGAAGCCATGGAATTTCTCATCGACAAGATGCAAGGCACCAAGACCAACGAGGAATTCCTGGAATCGATGAACGCCTGATCTTCGAGGCTGGCCGCCGCCCCCGGTTTGGACCCGCGCGAGGTGTCCTGCTAATAATGGACGATTAACCAGAGCCGTTATAAGAGGTTGCCAAATACATGACCGAAATCAGCATGAAGCAGCTCCTCGAGGCTGGGGTCCATTTCGGCCACCAGACGAGCCGCTGGAATCCGAAGATGAAGCAATACATCTTCGGCGCGCGCAACGGAATTTACATTATCGACCTTCAGCAGACGGTTAAGATGTTCCGCGACACCTACGACTTCGTGCGCGACCTGGCCGCACAGGGCGGAACCATCATGCTGGTCGGTACCAAGAAGCAGGCCCAGGATATCGTGAAAGATGAAGCCGAACGCTGCGGGATGTTTTACGTGAACAACCGCTGGCTGGGCGGCATGCTCACCAACTTCCAGACCATCCGCGCTTCGATCGAACGGCTCAAAAAGCTTGAGGAGATCATGGCCGATCCGGAAATGATCCGCGCGCTCACCAAGAAGGAAATGAGCGAAAACGAGCACGAGCATCGCAAGCTGATGGCGACCCTGGCCGGAATCAAGAACATGCGCAAGCTTCCGGACGCGCTGTGGGTAATCGATACCAAGAAGGAAGATATCGCCGTGGCAGAGGCGAACCGGCTGGGAATTCCGGTCGCGGCGGTGGTCGACACCAACTGTGATCCCGACCTCATTTCGTATCGCATTCCCGGCAACGATGACGCAATTCGGGCGATCAAGCTGTTCACGGCGGCGGTTGCCGATGCGGTGCTGGAAGGCAAGCAGCTCGCCGAGGAACGGCAGAAGGGCCAGGACGATGGCGGTCCGGTCGGCGGTGGAGGCGGGGATCGGAGCGGACCTGCTGAATCGCCGAGCGCGGTCTGAGTCGCGCGGTGCATCATGATTCTCTGCGCACTGCCCGTCGCCCAGGACGCGCCGGGGGGAGGCCGGAAATGCGACGACCTGCTTAGGACATTCTCACCATGGAAATAGACGCGAAAGTGGTTAAGGATCTGCGCGAGAAGACCGGTGCAGGGGTGATGGATTGCAAGAAGGCCCTCGCCGAGAGCAGCGGAAATCCGGAAAAAGCTGCGCTCTGGTTGCGCGAGAAGGGAATCGCTTCGGCGGCCAAGCGCTCCAGTCGCATCGCCTCGGAAGGCACGGTTGGTTCCTACGTTCATGCGGGCGGAAAATTGGGGGTGCTGGTGGAAGTGAATTGCGAGACCGACTTTGCCGCCAAGGGCCCGGATTTCCAGGCCTTGGTGAAGGAAATCGCCATGCAGATTGCGGCGACCAACCCGCGCTGCATACGCCGCGAGGAGCTGGCTGCGGAGATTATCGAGCAGGAGCGCCAGATCTACGCGCAGCAGTCGGCGGGCAAGCCCGCGAACGTGATCGGCAAGATCGTCGACGGCAAGCTGGACAAGTTCTACAAGGAAGTCTGTCTGCTGGAACAAAGCTGGGTGCGCGACCCGAATCGGACCATTACCGACCTGATCGGCGAGTACACCGCGAAGATTGGTGAAAAGCTCGACGTGCGGCGCTTCTCGCGCTTTCAGTTGGGCGAAGGTATCGACCAGAAGGGCGTGGCCTAGGGCGGTTAATTTTAGCAGACAAGGATTCGGCATCGTATAAGAGATTTCTGCAGGATGCTGAAGGGGACTGAGCACGGAGGCGCCCGAGAGGAAACCACGGCGATGGTTGAGAGCGTTCCCGGAAGGAAACCTCGCTTCAATCGAGTCCTGCTGAAGCTCTCAGGCGAAGCACTCGCCCCTGCCAACCAGAACGGCGGCGTTGACCTCGACGCGTTGGCCACCATCGCGCTCGAGATCAAAGAGATCGGCGCGCTGGGGGTCGAGCTCGCGATCGTGATTGGCGCGGGCAACTTGATCCGCGGCAGCGAATACGAGCGGCGCGGGATGGATCGTTCGACCGCGGACCAGATGGGCATGCTCGCTACCGTGATCAACGCACTCGCCCTGCAGAACGCGCTCGAGCATGCCGGCGTAAGCACCCGGGTATTGTCGGCGGTCGCGATGCAGGCGATGTGCGAGCCTTATATCCGCCGCCGAGCCGTGCGGCATCTGGAAAAAGGCCGGGTAGTGATCTTCGCGGCGGGAACCGGCAATCCCTATTTTACGACCGACACCGCAGCGAGCCTGCGCGCGCTGGAAATCGGCGCGGAAGTCATTCTGAAGGCCAGCCATCATGTCGACGGGGTCTATGACCGCGACCCGATGAAGGACCCCGACGCGCGGAAATTTGACCGGCTGACGTACATCGAGGTCTTGCAAAAGAACCTGAAGGTGATGGATTCCACCGCCATTTCGATGTGCATGGACAATCAGCTCCCCATCATCGTTTTCAATTTGCGCAAACCGGGTAATATAAGGAGAGCAGTTATTGGAGAGACCATCGGAACCCGGGTGGACAGCGCAGCCTCATGACCGGCGAAGTCATCGAGATGGCCCGCAAAGAAATGGAGAAAGCCGTCGAGGCTTTCAAGCACGAACTTGCCCGGGTGCGCACCGGGCGCGCTTCCACTGCACTAATCGAGAATCTGCCGGTTAATTACTACGGGGCCAAGACGCCGCTGCGCCAGCTGGCTGGGCTGGCCGCGCCCGAGGTGCGGCTGCTGGTCATAACCCCTTACGACAAATCTTCGCTCCATGATATCGAAAAAGCCATACAGACCTCGGATCTGGGCCTCAACCCCATGAGCGATGGAAAGCTGATCCGCATCGCGATTCCGGAGCTGACCGAGGAACGCCGCAAGGAGCTCGTGAGGCACGTGCGGAAGATCGCGGAGGAATTCCGGGTCAGCGTCCGCAATCATCGCCGCGACGCGAACGAGATGGTGAAAGATCTGCACAAGGAAAAACAGGCTACCGACGACGAGATGCGCAGCGCCGAAACCCGGATTCAGCAATTCACGACCGAGTTCACCGAGAGGATCGACAAGGTGCTGGCGGGCAAGGAAGCCGAGATTATGGAGGTCTGAGCGGCCGGCGTTTGCCGCGAACTCCCCGGCCGCCGATTTTAGCCAAGTGGCCATCACTCTCCCACTTAACGATTTTCCCGAGCTCTCGCTCGACCCCTCACGTCTTCCCCGGCACGTCGCAATCGTAATGGACGGCAACGGCAGATGGGCGCGGCGGCGCGGGTTGGGTCGCAACGAAGGCCATCGCCGCGGCAAGGATTCGGTGCGCGCGGTGGTCGAAGCGGCGCGCGAGCTGGGGATCCCATACCTGACCTTGTTCGCGTTTTCGGCGGAAAATTGGCAGCGCCCTTCCGGCGAAGTGAATTTCCTGATGCAGCTGTTCCATCGTTACCTGGTGACCGAGACCAAGCGACTGATGAAGCGGGGGATCCGGATTCTGGCCCTGGGTGACACCGAGCGGCTGCCGGTGCGGCTTAGGCAGGTGCTGGCGGAGACGGTGGTGGCGACGCAGGACAACGACGCCATGACGGTCGCACTCGCCCTCTCTTATGGGGGCCGGCAGGACGTTATCACCGCAACGCGCAAGATCGCGCAGGCGGTGGCCGCCCGCGAATTGAATCCTGATCAGATCGACGAGGGAGTATTCGCACGCGCGCTCACCACGGGTGGTATGCCCGATCCGGATTTGCTGATCCGCACCTCGGGTGAACTGCGAGTCTCGAATTTCTTCCTGTTTCAGGTTGCGTACACGGAGCTCTATTTCACCGACACGCTGTGGCCCGATTTCCGCGAGCGCGAACTGCTGAGCGCGCTGGCCGCCTATCAGATGCGCGACCGCCGCTTCGGCACCCTAAGCCCGGGTTGAATGTTCGCGCCCAATCCAGCTGCTGCCGAATCCGTACCGGGCTGCGATGAGGCGTGACGGAAGTCGCGGCCCCGCCGGCAAGGCAATCCGTAATCGCGCGCGAGAAAATGAGAGCGGCTTCCCGCCTTGCCTCCTTCCAACCTGGAAAGGCACAGCACTAGCGAAACCACGGAGCATCGGTGCTGCGCGCTAGGCTTTGGACCGCAGCGGTCGCCCTCCCGGTGGTGCTGGCGGCGATCATTTTTCTATCGAGCGCCGGATTCTCGGTGTTCATCGCGCTGCTGGGCGGATGGGGCCTCTACGAAGTCGCGTCGATGACGGCGACTGGCGGGATGATTTCGATACTGGTGTTGCTCGGACTTGGGGTTGTACCGCT
>DASXMJ010000091.1 GCA_036495685.1 Candidatus Binataceae bacterium
CGTCGGAATGATACATCACCGTTAGCATAGATCGTAGCGCCCGGCGGCAAGATCCATCGGTTCATTGCTGATTTGCCCGACAAATGAGCTGAAAACCCGAAAGATGGGGCTGCGCGCATTCATCCGGCACAGCTTTCGGTAGTACCCAGAATCACTGATCCGCGAAACGCCCTTTGACGGCGCTTCGACCGTCGCCATCGTTGATAAATGTATCCAGGAAGCGGAATACCGTCTCGCGCAGCTCGAAAATGCTCATAAGCAAGTCGCCCGGGGCCAGCTCTGCAACAGGCGCGCAAAGCTGGTCGGAGCTATCGCAGCAAATGCCGCCTCCACAGAGCCGAGCAATAGCAGATCACCGTCATCTACGCGTCGTGCCAATGCGTTGCTGCAGGAGTTTTTGGCTTAGCTTTGTTGCAGAAGGTTCGGACAAGAACACCGGAGCTTTGCTATCTCTCGGAGCGGCGGCGCACCGGCGAGTCGCGCTATGGAGACGGCCAAGTCCTGTCGGTCCCGGCTGTTCGGAAGGATGGCGCACGGATCTCTGTCGAGTTCACTATCGTGCCCTTCACCAGTGATTCCGACCAGATGATCGGCATCGCCGCAATTATGCGTGACACCACCACACGGTTTGACGAATTGCGTGCCCTGCGCCGACAGCTCGCCGCTCACCCAGCGGCCACTGGGGCCGAAAGCCAAAATTCCCAACCATGACGGTACCCGCCTCAGGAAGTCAGGTTCGCACTGGACTCGCCGCTGGAGGAAGGCGGATTCAGGATGCCGCCTCGGTTGCAGGGCTGTTGATCACCAGCGAGGCGATGGTCGGCGACCGGCCGGAGCCCAAGAGCGCACCTGGCATGCCGCCGGGAGGCACGGATTACTAGGCTCCGGCTTGCATCCCTCCCAACCAGGGGGGTGCTAATAATGACCGATTGTCCGGCGACCATAATCTCGCTCGTAACATGATCGAAGTTCACGGGAAGGAAGCGGCTGACGTGGCGCGGGAGAATGCCCGTGGCGCGGCGGTCGCCGGTCAAGCTGAGAAGGCGAAGTCGTGGATCAGGCCATCCAGCGACAGCAGGCCGGCAAGGTATCGGCTATTCGGACCTGGCGACATGGAAAGGGCGCCCGCATGCCATTGGGACCGCCCCGAACATCGCCTGTCAACGCCGATCGGCTCGGGCGGTGCTCGATAGTATGGATGCGGCCAAACTGGACGCTCCTCCGCCGCAGCGCTATTTGGATTGCGGTCGGGGGCGGCTCTGCCTGCGCGTCGAGCCCGCGCTTCTCGATCCACGAGTGAGACGTCTGCGAGGCGAGGATCTCTCCCGAGGTTTTTCATCAAGCAGATTGCGTCCTTGACTGTCACCAAGGCGCGCTGCTCCACTTTCGGTCATGGCCCGGGACTTCGCCGACAAGGGCGCCGCGCGGCGGTGGGTTTGGGACAGGCTTGTCGCTGAGGGCGTGGCCCGTTTTCCGTTTCCGCCGCACGGCCGTATCCCGAATTTCGCGGGCGCCGAGGTCGCGGCTGCTCGGCTCTTTAACATCGAGCCGTGGAAGAGCGCCACAGCCATCAAGGTCAATCCGGATTCACCGCAACGCCCGCTGCGAGCCGAGGCGCTGCGCCGCGGCATCACCATCTTCGTACCGACGCCTAGATTGCGCGGCGGCTTCAAGAAGCTCGATCCGCGCCGTATTCCGCCCGATAAGATCGACGAGGCCGCAAGCTTGTCGCGCGGCGACCGTTGGTCAGAGGAGGTTGCCCTCGCGGACATGCCATCGCTCGACGCCATCGTCTGCGGCTCCGTCGCGGTCACGCGCGATGGGCGGCGATGTGGCAAGGGCGAGGGCTACAGCGATCTCGAATTCGCCATACTGCGCGAGCTCGGTCACCCGCCGGTGCCTGTCGCCACGACCGTGCACGATCTGCAGGTCGTCACCTCCGTGCCCCGCGACCCGACCGATCAGCCGCTCAGTGTGATCGCGACGCCAACCCACGCGATCCGCATCAAGCGTCCCAGCGCTGCACCGACCGGCATCGACTGGACGCGCCTCAGCCCCGAGGACCTAGAGGAAATGCCAATCCTGGCCGAACTCAAGAGAATGACAACATCGAACGCCTAAAGCGCCTCATAACGTTGATGGAGGACCGAGATTTCGTAACTCGGCTCGAGCGGTCTGGACAAACGGCAGATGCGGCTGAGCCGTTTAGGAACCGATACTTCGCCGCAGCACGATTACTAAGGTTTTCAGGGCCGCGTCCGAGTTGGGCCGATCGATCCTCGGCGCGGGTCAGCCGAGCAGTTGCCGGCTCACCAACCGACTGGGGTTGTAAGGCGGCCATTCCGCAGCGCTCGGCTTTGCCAAGGACCTGGCGAGGTTATCATGCTGCGCGGGCTAAGATGACACTCCCTTGAGCACGCAAGCTCAGCAAGGGCGTCAAGTGAAGAGAGGCGTTTTTTGTAGGTAAGAAAGGAACAGCACCGCATGGCAGCCACACCAGCGTGTAAGCCAATCCTTCATGCAATCGCTCCTCGCATCGCCGTGGGAAATGCGAAGCAAACCCTGGCCTTTTATGAGCGAATCGGCTTTGCCTGCACACATCAGGAGGAAGGATTTATGATCGTTGAACGAGATGGAGTGCAGCTCCATCTCCACCCCTCTAATGAGCCTCCCACTCGTCACGGGGCGTTCTGGATCAGAGTGAGTAATATCGAGGCATTGTACCAGGAGTATCTAGCAGCCAATGTGATTACTTCGTCTAAGGTCAAGGCGCAGCCCTGGGGCTTCAAACAATTTCACATCTGTGATTCCTTTCGAAACATCTTTATTTTCGCCGAGAGTCTCCCTGAAGAAGAGGGGAGTGCTGAACAAGCCAAGTGAGCACAAAGACCTTTCTCAGGACCTCGTGAAGCATCTCATCGACCTTTTGACCTCTATCATTGCCCAAAAAAGCGTTCTGACGGCGCAGGGAGTGGGTGCGGATCAGCCGCGGTCGTAGGCTTCCGAATCGGCGGTGTGTCGCGCGTCTCCGCCGAACACCATGAGCGCTATCGGTCCCTGTTCCACTTGCACGACAGTGTCCTCCGCGAATCCCGCGCGCGCGAAGGCGCGCCGCGCCCGGAGATTTTCGACATCGGGGTCGATCGCAACGAGAGGAGCGCCCTCTCGGATCAACATGCCCGCGAGCACGCGCAAGAACGCGCTTCCGTGCCCACGTCCAAGCATGTCCAGTTCTCCGATAAATGCGTCGATGACCTGAGCGCCGGCGGGAAGATGCTGAAGATGAAACTGTGGCCAAGCGTGCGCCTCGTATGCCTGCACATAGGCGAACGGACGCTCGTGATGCTCGACGATCCACTGTCGCATCAAGGGCTCTTCAAGATCCTCCTCTAGGAGCGCGAGTTGCTCGGCAGGATCACCCCACCAACGCACGACTTCAGGTGTCGTCAGCCAACGTTTCACGGTTGGCAGATCGGTATCGGTGAATGAGCGGAAGCGATACGGGAACATTATTCTCACTCTCTCGGTCGCGGTTCTCGCCGGCCACCGAATCCTCGGCATAGGAGTATCGTAGCTGCGGGGTGTCGCTTGCCGAAGGAAACGAGCCGGGTACCGCAGGCGCTAAGGACGAGACGATAGCGAAGAACCGCGCGCAGCGCGATCGAGCAGCTGATAAGTCGTATTGAAGGCCTCTAGCTCACCACGGTGGAGGGGTTGAAGCTTGCCGCACTCGGCTTTGCCAAGGACGCGGCGAAGTTGTCGTGCTCCGCTGGCTAAGATAACCGCGGTTTAATCACGAGAACTCAGCATGGCGCCAAGTGGGGTGGAGCAGCATCGGTCGCGATCATACGACGACTATCGACTACTATCAGCAGGACGATATCGCCTTTGGTACGCGGCTCTATCCTGCTTACGCTACAGTACTACCCCTCACGCCCGCTCGAGATTTTATATCATGGTAATGCGCTGATTTTTCGTTGCAAATTTTTTCCTCGCATCCCAAAGAACCGTATCCCCGATCCGCAGAAATTCGCGCTCTTGATTTCAAAGAGGAATTTCGACGACTCGCGATTTGCCCGGTTTCGGCGACTATCGGCATCGATCGGTCGATTTTTTCGAAACTCCGGCAAACGTGGTGTTATCTCCCTGGTCGGAAAAATCCAGCGGGGAGTCACGAGCGAACCGGGAAGGCGCTGGCGGTCGATCCCCAGTCGATCGAGGCGCTGAGCTCATTGGCAAGTTCGCTCACAGGCCGAGTCCTTGATGGAATGACCGACACCCCTACTGCGGACGTTCGCGCCGCTCGGATGACCAAGCTCCCAGCGTTTGCTTCGCGAGCGCCTGACGTGGCGGACGAAACTCCGCTTCGTCGGGAGCTCGTCTTCGTCGTTCCCGGCCGGCTCGATCAATTTACCGGCGGATATCTGTTCGACCGTCACATTGTCGAGGGTTTGCGCGCGCGGGGCCGGGTCGTTCAGGTCATCGAGCTGACCGGAGGGCGTCGAAAGGCAAACGCGGTGGTGCTCGCCGGCGTGGCCGACGGCACGGAGACAGTTGTCGACGGCCTCGCCCTTGCCAATCTCGGAAAGGTGGTGGCGGCGCAGGCGCGCCGCCTGCGGCTCGTCGCATTCGTCCACGGCCCGCTGGCGCAGGAAAGCGGCCTTCCGCCGGCCCGGGCGAAGCAGGCCGGAAACGCGCGCTTGGAAGCAGGTTCGCGCTACGGCACGGGTAAGGTGGTGCCGCCGGAAAGCGCGAAGGCGCTTCTCGAAGCGGTCATCCGCCCGGGCGACCGGGTCTGCCTCGAAGGCGACAACCAGAAGCAAGCTGACTTCCTCGCCGAGATCCTGGCAGGCGTCGACCCGTCACGAATCCACGATCTTCATATCGTGCCTGCTATGTTCCCCATTTGGCGTCCCGACCAACGTCAGTTCACCGTCACAAAGCCATCCCAGCATAGATATTTTGGATGAGGTTGAGATGGATTTGCCAAGCATGTGAATCATCATCGAATCGGGACGCTATAGAATTCTGCTCTATTCCGTTCCGCGCGAGCGCCCACGCGACAAGCTGAGATCGAGCGAGTCCACCAAGGACGCTGAAACCTTACCCGTGCCTGGCCAGGGTTCAAGGGGTGTCGCTGCCCCGTCGGTTTGCGCCCGAGAACTCGCGATTGAGCGGCCGCCGAGCTCCAGCCTACCCAGGCCATTCCCGGTTCGCAGCGACCTTTATTCGCTCTCGGAGCTTATATCCAATATTTGTGGCGAGAGTGGGACAGCTGCCTTGCTCAAAATAAGCCACGTTATTTTATCAAATGAAACAAAAACAGTCTTAAAACACGCAGATTATTGACCGAGAGAGCAGATCCCTGATCCCGCTGCAACATTCCCTGATAGCCCGATTAAATTCCCTGCTAAGTCGTAAAAATTCCTTGCTCGGATGTTTAGGGAATTGGCCCCGTAAGCATCTGCGATCGCTCACCTTTTCTGGCAACTGAAGTGCCACGGAGTAGCCGAATCGAGCGAAATTCCCTGCAAATTCGCTTCTAGCAGGGAATTTCCAAACAGAGACGAGTTCGCTCATGACTGCCTCCTCCAGCACCGAGTCCTGGTCTCTGGAGCGAACTCCGGCGCTGGAGGGTTCACTGGAGAGCTGCGCAAAGCGCGGCGACCGGCCGGGGGCGAATAACAGCGGCGCCATATCGGAGGAATGTTGATATGAAGACAAACCAGAGCTGGCCTGGCGGTATGGCAGCGGCCATCCTTAAAGCGCCGGGTGCGTCGCGCGCGCGAGGATTTTTAGATGGACGTACCCGAAGCGATGTCGCCTTCCGTTCTCGAAACGCCGGGCCCGGCCCGTACATCCCACTCTAAAGGTTCATGTTCATGGCCGCGGGCAGATAACGGAAAGCCCGGAGCGTTTGCAACACCGCGCAGGCCGCGGTGAGGCCGCTGCCTGGGGCAGATCTCCTTGCGATTAGCTTGCGAGCAGTTTGTGCTGTTCGGTCCAGTTCAGCGGCAGATCGACTTCTGTCAGCCGCGTCGCGGTGAGGTCCACAGGTTGCCGACCCAGCAGGATCGCCTCGACCAGCTGCGGGCTCAAAAAGGCGAGGCCAACGAGGCGGCGAATGTAGCGCCGAGTAATGCCGTCACGCTCGGCCAACTCCTCGAGCGATCGAGCGCGGCCGGTGGCGAGCTCCTCAAACCACGCGCGTCCGCGCGCAATCGCCTTGATCAGCGCCGGATCACACCTCGAGCTGTGGTTCTGCTGCACCAGTCCAGGGAGCACCAGCTTGGTTTCGACACCACGCCGCTTGAAGGCGACTGCCGCCGTTAGCTCGAGGGCGTTGTCGCTCCCGTCCCCCGACGCGGATGATCGGACGTCCCCGCCCAACAACAGGCCGGGCCGCAGCTTGATGATCAGCGTCTTGTCGTCGACGATGACTTTCTCGACGACCTCTCGCACGAGCTTTGCTCGTTCCGCCGGTGAGCCACTGAGCGCCGCTGCGAGATGGGCCGCCCGGCCGAGCATTTTCCGAAGCTGGTCACTGGGCATTCCGTGATCCAGTCCCACCATCGGGAAAGCTCGGAGCGTTTGCAACAACGCGCAGGCCGCGGTGAGGCCGCGGCTTGGGGGAGATCTCCGGGTTTGCGACTAGCTTGC
Organism: Candidatus Binataceae bacterium; assembly: GCA_036495685.1. NCBI lineage: Bacteria > Candidatus Binatota > Binatia (SeqCode) > Binatales (SeqCode) > Binataceae (SeqCode) > Binataceae bacterium (SeqCode). Next base: position 6,661 of record DASXMJ010000091.1, read on the forward strand.
GAGCAATTGGTGCTGCTCGGTCCAGTCGAGCGGCAGAAATCGAGCTCTGTAAGACGCGTAGCGGTGAGCTCGACAGGTTGCCGACCCTGCAGGATTCTCACCAAGGGCAACCAGGTCTTCCGCAGAGACGGGAAATACGTGATCGGGTGATGCGTCGCCGCTTCCACGAGCGGCGGAGCTGATGCCAACAAAGGCGAGCGATCGGCCAGGCCGACGGTGACCTAATGCGGAAAGGAG
>DASXMJ010000092.1 GCA_036495685.1 Candidatus Binataceae bacterium
GACGCGTCGAACCAATGCAGATCTTCGACCGCCATCACGACCGACTGCACCGCGCCGAACAGCCAGGCGGCGAGGGTTGTCATCAGCCGTTTGCGTTGTTGCTCCGGGGAGAGCATCAAGCGGCGAATACTTCTCGCCAACCGGAAGATTCAGCATCGTGGCGATAAGCGGCACCGCCTCAGCAAGCTTCAGTCCTGCGAGTTCGAGAGCTCTTTCCAACTCGCTTAGCTTGGTCGCGTCCGAATCATCAGCGCGTCGTGCGAAGTTCAATTGAAGCATCTCAGCGATCGGATAGAAGGGCGTGTTCTGGAAATACGGCGAGCCTGCGCATTCGATCCACAAATGCGGCTTCGAGACCAGCTGCTTGCGAAATTGCCGCACCAGGCGCGACTTGCCGATTCCTGGCTCACCCACGATCAACAAAACCTGCCCCTCACCCTCGGATGCGCGTTCCCAACGACTACACAAAAGCTGCGTTTCATCGTCACGTCCAACGAACGGCGTAAGACCGCGTACGATGGACGCCGCCAGACGATTTCGCACACTACTCAGTCGCACGATTCGATACAGATCGACGGGCTCGGCGAGCCCCTTCAATTGGTGAGCGCCGCGTTCCTCGACGACGAAAAGACCCGAAACCAACCGATTGACTGTCGGGGTGACAACCACCGTGTCGGGATCGGCTGCTGACTGCACTCGCGACGCGATATTGGCGGTATCGCCGAAGACCTCCGACTCGCTGCCACCGCCCTTGCCGACCACGACGGTACCGCTATCGATGCCGACGCGGACCGATAGTTTGGGACGATTGACCGCGGCGCGACGGTTGAGCTCGCGAACGGCCTCAACTATGGCAAGTCCCGCGCGCCCAGCACGTTCGGCGTCATTGTCATGGGCCTCTGGCCAACCGAAGTACGCCAGTATGCCGTCGCCCAGGTACTTCGCTACGTACCCACCGAAGCGCGTGACCGCTTCTGTCGCGGCGCGGTGATAGTCCGCCACGAGTTCGCGAAATTCCTCGGGGTCGAGGTGAGCCGAAATTTCGGTCGAGCCAACCAGATCGCTGAACAGCACCGTCAGATGGCGTCGCTCGCCGCTGGCTTCGCCTGGTTGGACCTGCGATGTCTCAGCTACGGGAGCACTAACGGCAGCGCTGAATGCAGCACCGCATTCACCGCAGAATTTGGCCTGTGCTACGCTCTCGGCGCCGCATTTTAGACACCTAGGGCTGAATGGTGTACCGCATTCGACGCAGAACTTCGCGCCTTCGGTGTTGTCTGTATTGCACTTCGAACAGCGCATTGCGGTTGTCCGCCCCCGTCGCTCGCAAGACGGTCCAGCCTAAACCTAAACCTGTTTCGGCAGCCATCGCAAAGGACTTCAAACTTCGGGTAGACCAGCTTGGATGCTTTGGCCCAGGGCGAACTATCGTTACGGCGATGATCGTGAAGGCCCACTTCTTAAAGCCGATGCTCTGCCATGCGGTGAGGGAGGTTCCCGAGAGGCCGCGGTGGAAGTACGACAAGCTGACGATCGCGGTCGATCGCCCGAGGTCGAGGCCGGAGGATGAAAAACGGTTCGTACAGAGAGAGCGGAATACGGCCGCCGCGGGGTGACCGGCGCGGAGCGAAGTCGTGAGTCCGATCGAAACGAGCACGATTGTGTTCGCCTGCGTATTCGGCGGTGCCATGCTCGGGATGGCGTTGCGGCAGGTCCTTCCGGAGCACCACCTGGACGCCGATACGAAAAGGACCTGGTGAAGCTCGGCGTCGGGCTGATCGGCACGATGACTGAGCTGGTGCACGGTCTGCTCGTAGCGTCGGCCGAAGGTTGGTTTGACACTCAACGCGGCGAGCTTACTCAGTTAGCTGCCAACACCATCCTGCTTGACCGCGTGCTCGCGCATTATGGACCGGAAACCGCAGACGTACGCGGCATGTTAAAGCTCGCGGTGCCGGGATGATTCAACAGATCTGGGGCGGAGCGATTGAGGTTCACCTCGTTATGGGCCGGGAATTACTCTTCGACAAGCTTCAGGAACTCGTGCCCCGGACCGATGCGCAGCGTGCGATCCAGTCGCAGTCAGAGAGTGAGTGTATGGGGATCAACCCAGGCTGCGAAGGCACCTAAACCAGATACCCTTCGATTCGTCGTCAACAGGCCGTCGAGCCGCTCCACGCTTCGGCCACCAAGTGTCCGTCATCGGCTTCCCTTCCGAGCTCAGGAAAACGAATTCCGAGCCATCGGAATGAAGTCTTCGCGGCAGTCGCTTAAGAAGATCAACGACCCACGGGAGCATCGGAATCTCGCGAGTCGAACCCCCAGTCTTCGGCGCGTTATCCTCGCCCTCGTCGCGGCTTCGCGATATTGAGATGATGCGTCGCTTCAGATCGATGTCATTCCATCGCAGCGCGGCGGCTTCGCCATGGCGTACGCCAGTCCAAACAGAAAAAATAGCCATGGACACCAATAAGGCTCCTTCCGCGCGAGCCACGCCATACCACTCACGTATTCAATCGCGGCCTAGTCCTAGGTTAAGCGTATCGGGTAGGTAACTGTGGAGCTCATATCAAGAGGAAAATGAAGAAAGATAATCCGATGGCCAACACGCCTGAGCAGATTTCCACGGAAATTGCGCGCGAAATGATTCGCGACGGTGATACCGTCCGACTGCGAGCGGACCCGCGCGCTGTAGATGAATTAAATCAGTCCGTCATCCAGGAGTTTCGTGCCAACCACGGCCGTGTAGGTGGTCCGCTGGAGAATTGGCCCATACTGCTACTTACGATGACCGGAGCTAAAACGGGGCGGACGCTGGTGCGCCCGCTGTGCTATTCGCGCGACGGTGACCGCATAGTAATCATCGCATCCTATGGCGGCGCGCCTCGTAATCCGCCCTGGTATTACAATCTAGTTGCGAACCCCATTGTGACTGTCGAGGTCGGTGTGGAGAAATTCAGGGCCAGAGCCGCGCAAGTCCATGACTCGGAGCGCACTCGGCTATTTGACGCGGCGGCCAAGTTGTTGCCCTTGTTCAGCGATTATCAGAACAAGACCAAGCGGGAAATTCCGGTCCTAACTCTAACACGCATCGATTAAATTGGGCCTT
>DASXMJ010000093.1 GCA_036495685.1 Candidatus Binataceae bacterium
TATCCCGAGCCGCGGAGTCGAGGAAATCAAGTCGCTGGGCGCCGACGGCTTTCAGGTGCGAATCGTGAGGAGCCGCGACCGCCACGAAATCGGTACCGCATCCGAAGCCGGCGATCTCAGTCGCGAGGCTCTCCGCGGCGCCATCGAGCGCGCACGCCGCGCCGCGATCGTCGATCCTCATTTTTCCGGTTTGGCCCGCGATCAACGAAAGCTGGCGACGAGCGCTGGCGGTGCCAGCGACCTCGCTCGCGCCAGCGACTCGATGTTGACGGCGAGTGCCTGGCAGGTGATCGGCGGTGCACTTGCTGCGTTCCACGCTGGCTACAAAAATTCCAGCGGACACCCTGGTCTGGTGATCGGCGGCGATCTCTCCTTGGCGCACGATCGCATCGCGATCGCCGGGTCAAATCTCGCCGATGTGCGCACGGACGAGAGCGCGCACTTCGTTTCCTCGCTCACTGCGATCGTCGAGTCGATGGATGGGAAAGGAACCGCCACCGCGGTGGGGGGAAGTGTCGAGCAGATGCGCGGCGCGGTTGCGACCTTGGGGCACAATGCAGTTCGGCGCGCGCTCGGTCTGGGCGCGGGTGTGCGGCCAGCCTCCGGGCGCTACCGGATCATATTGGGGCCGCAGCCGATCGCCGAGATTCTCAACTACCTGGTAATCGGATCGCTGACCACGGGCGCGTTTTACGCCGCGAGCTCTGCGTATCAGGGCAAGTTTGCCCGCGAGGTCATGGACGCGCGCATCGGGTTGGTTGACGATCCCGCCCTACCTGCGGGGCCGGTCCGGCGCACGGTCACCTGTGAGGGTCTGCGGGCCGGGAAGACCGAGTTGGTTCGTGCCGGACGCCTGGTCGGATTGCTGTCGAACGTCTACGATTCCCATCGCCTCGAGACCGACGAGTTGCGCGCGGAGAAGCTCGGCCAAGACGGCAACGGCGCAACCTTCCCGCCGCGCGCGGGCTATCGATTAGGCGAAGGCGGCGGCCGCCGCTTCGATGCGGAGCCAGGCTCGACCGCGACCAACGTGGTGATGCGCGCGCACGGCGCGATCTCCCAACGCGCCCTGCTCGAGGCACTCGGCGACGGACTCTACGTTGGCCGCATCTGGTACACCTACCCGATCAACGGACAACGCGCGGGCGACTTCACCTGCACGGTCACCGGCGATTCATACCTGGTTCGCGACGGCAAGCTTGCCGAACCGCTGGCGCCGAACTCGCTGCGCATCAACGCTAATATCGCGGAAGTGTTCGACAAGCCGCTCGCAATCGGGGCCCGCATCACCCCGACCATTGTCTGGGGTTCCGCCGAGACATACTTCGTCCCTGCGATAGCGGCTGCAAGCCTCACCCTCGCGGAGATTGGCGTCCAGAGTTAAGACAGAGAGGCGCCCGCCGCTAAGCTGGGTTTGCTAGGCGAGCCGCTTGCGCCAGAATTCCATTGGCACCCTTTGCGCCCCAACTTCCGCGCGTTCGAAACCAAACTTGCTATACAGCCGGCGCGCGCGATGGTTGTCCTCGCGAACTTCCAGGGTTATCGCACATCCGTTCATCGAACGCGCCTTCGCTTCGATTCGATCCAGGAGGAGCTTCCCCATTCCCGCCCCGCGCGCCGACGCCTGCACAAAAATGTCGTGGATGTTAATCAACGGCCGGGCATTGAAGGTCGAAAATCCGAGAAAACAGATCGCAAACCCGACAGGCTCTTCACCGCGCAGCGCAAAGAACACGTAACACGCCGGATGGGCTCGCAGACCGGGAATCAGCTCGCGCTTCACTTGCTCTGAGGGCGCCGATCCCCCTTCCATAGGATCGCGCATGTAAGCATCGAGCATCTCAACGAGCACGGCCGCCTGCTCGCGATCGGCAAGATCCGCTTCGCGGACGGTGATGTCGTCGCTCATTTTGGAATCCAGGCGAAAGATTTCTGGTCCGCCCTTGGGCCGTGCTGGTTAGAAAGGGCGCTGCGATTTATCCCGAAACCTGTTTGTCGTCCTTATAGGTTTCCTCCCAGTTTCTGAACCCCTGCGCGTCCCATCGTTTCCACACCCCCTCGCGCTTGCCGTCCTTGTACTGACCCATCGCGGAAATCTTGCCGTTGCTGTACCAGCCGATATGCGCGCCGTCCAGTGCGCCGTCTTTGTAGTGGTCGATCGATGCTTTTTGTCCGTTGTCGTACCACATCGTCCATTCGCCGCTCTGCTTGCCGTTGTGGTATTCGCCCTTCATCATCAAGCTGCCTTCGCCCCGGTAAATTTCAAACGGTCCTTCCTTGACGGCCTCTCCATTCACCATCTTCTGGCACCAGCGTTCCTGCCCACCGGGCGGGAGCTCGCCCATCGCCTGGGTGCCGGGCGGACAGGAGAAAGCCGCCGGACCTGCGCCTTTGCACGCCGCCAACAGCACCGGAATAAATAGAAGTATTACTTTAACTGTGGTTGGCATCTCCGTTCTGCGCTGGCGTGCTCGACCCGGCGGCGCCTTTCGTGAACCGTGCGGAAAAAAAGCGGAAGGCGCAGGTGGCGCCTTCCGCGTCGTTAAGTCTGTCGTCCGGGGTACCTCCGGTCAGTTCGATCCGGTCGATCCAAGCAGATTTCCACCAAGCGTGGCATTGCCGACGCTAGTGTCGCCAACCACGTTGAGCAGCGCCGGCTTGCCCGACTTGAACGCTCGCTCCGCCGCGGGAATGATTTGTTCCGGCGTCTCGACCAGCTCACCATGACAGCCCATCTCGGCGAAAATCTTGTCGTAGCGGATCTCGTGCAGCATGTTGAACGGTTCGGTGCGACCCTTTAGTCCGGGCATCTGATCGAAGTTCGGCCCCCACGAGCTGTTGTTCCACAGCACCGTGACGATCGGCAACTTGTAGCGAGCGGCAGTCTCCATGTCGAAGCCGCCGATTCCAAGTCCACCGTCACCCGAGATATTGACGATCTGCTGTCCCGGCCGCGCCAGTTGCGCGCCGATCGCCATTCCCACGCCATGACCGACCGGCGCCAGCGGACCCGCATCGACCACCTGTCCCATGAACCGGCACGTGAAGGCGCGGCTCATCCAGCCCGAAAGGGTGAAGCTATCGATGATGGTGGTCGCGTTCTTGTCCATCACCTTGATCAAATCTTCACAAAGCCGCGCCGGATGAATGGGGCGAGAGGCCATGACCTTGGCGTTCTGGTCGCGAATCTGCGCGTCAAAGCGCTGTCTGGTCGCGGTGACTTCCTTGCTCCATTCGGAATTGCGATTCTTCGAGAAGTCGAGCCTTAGCTCTTTGATCCGATTGATCAGCTGGCGCAGCACCAGCTTCGGATCGCCGACCACCGGCAGGTCCGCGTTCACCTGCCAACCGATCCGGGTGGGAGTTGGGTCAACTTGGATGTATTTCGCCTTGTCGGTCCAGGTGGGCGGCTGCCCGAAATGTTCACCGCTCCAGAACCGGAAACCGATCGCGAGCACCACGTCTGCACGCCCGGTGAACGGTTTCTTGAACGCGCCGCGAATAGCCAGTGGATGCTCTTCCGACACGACACCCTGGCCCGCTCGGCGTGCGTAGATCGGGATGCCGGTCAGCTCGACGAACTCCTTCATTTCGGCGCCCGCCTGCGACCAGAACAATCCGTCGCCGCCTGCGATCAGCGGGCGCTCGGCCGCGTGCAACAGCTCGACGGCGCGATCGATCTTGGCCGGGTCGCCCTCACAGCGCACATCGTCGATCGTGAATCCGCGCGCGCCCTTGCGTTGACGCCCGTCTTCGTCGTGGTGATACAGGAGGTTTTGCGGAACTTCGAACAGCGCGACACCCTGGGGCGGTGAGATCGCCTCGCGGAACGCGGATCGCAGATCGAACTGGATGGTGCCCCAGTCGGTTACCCGCTTGGTGAACTTCGAAAAGCTGTGCACCACCTCCGAGCCGTAGGCTTCTTGGAACGAGCCCAGGTGATCTTCGGTGTTAGGATGTTGCCCGGAAATGCAGACCACCGCCGAGTTGGTGAGCCCTGCCACGCACAGTCCCGTGACCGCGTTGGTGAGGCCGCATCCCGCCGTTACCATGCAGACGCCCGGCTCTCCGCTGACGCGCGCGTATGCGTCGGCGGCATAGGCGGTTGCTTGCTCGTGGCGCATGTGGATTAGCTTGATGTCGTGATTGCGAAGCTGCGCCAGGATAGGAAAGAGATGTCCGCCGTTTATGGCGAAGCAATATTTGACCCGATTCTCCCGCATCACGCGTGCGATTAACTCGCCGCCGTCTGCCTTTGCCATCTAACAATCCTCCGTCGGATTAAGCCCGCTCCGTTGCGCCTGCGCGCGCGAATGCTCCGAGCCCGCATGGGCCGCAAGTCTCGGTCAACGAGAGCGGTGTCCCAATTGACCGAATCCTTGCACATTTCAGGCGCCATCGAAAAGCGCGGCGCCGGTAACCGAGGCCGGTCAAAGCGGAATTCTGCTGTGTAGGCGTATTGATCGCCCCGCCGAAGCCTGTCAGTTTTGATGGGGTTCAGCCGTAACCCTTGGGAAGATCTCACCTGTAGCGGCGCGGACACCTGACCAGGAAACGTATGAAACGGCATATCGCGGCAATTGGGGCACTCGTGCTGGGAGTGATGTGGATTAGCTCCGCGTTGGCCTTCGATCTGACGGACCCCCAGTCATGGCCGTTCATTCCGGTGCCGGAAATCGCAACCGACCCCAACGGCGGCACCACCGTCGGTATCCTGCCCGTGTTCCTGTTTACCGATACCAAGAACCAGATTCGGGACATCTTTGCCCCCGACCTCAATTGGAACCAGACGCTCGGTGTGGGTGGGACCTTCCGCTACCTTTCCTACCCGAGCGAGGACACCAACTGGTACGCGACCGCAGGCGGTGCGCAGGACATCGCACGGCAAATCGATCTCGACTACCAGACCGGACGCACCCATCAGGACCTGTTCACCTTCGAGGGCCGATTCTTCTTCGAGAGAGACCCTACCGATCGATTCTATGGAACCGGCAATAATTCTTCGACGAGCAATGAAACCACCTACACAACCCAGCAGCTCTATGGGATGGCTTCGGTCGGACTGAATATCAGCGACAAGCTACAAGTCCAGCTGATGGAGCGCCCGCGCTGGGTACGCATTCAAAACGGCGCCTACACTTCGCTTCCGCAGATCTTCCAGCTTTTTCCGCATCAGAAAGGTATCAACGGTGGCAGCGAAGTCCTGACCCAGCTGATGATTCAATACGACGACCGCGACTCGGTTGACATCCCGAGGAGCGGGGGGCTCTATCGGGTGTACGGCTCCGTCGCAGATCGTGCGCTCGGGAGCTCATTCTCCTACACCCGTTTTGGCTACGAGGCCCGCAAGTACTATACCGTACACCCGCGGATCACCTTTGCGGGCCACGTGTTCATGGAGTACGAGCCTGCCGGCAACGAGATGCCCTTCTGGGCACAGGCCAGGCTCGGCGGAGACCAATCCATCCTTACTGATCAGCAGCCGCTGCGTGGTTTCGGCAGCGGCCGCTACATCGACAACAATCTGGTGGTCGCCAACATCGAGATGCGCAACCGGGTTTACGACGCGAACCTGTTCGGCACTCATGGCACGCTGGAAATCGCGCCGTTCGCCGAAGCAGGCCGAGTCGCGCACCAGCTTGGCTACAATCCAGTAAGCGAGCTGCACCCAGTGGGTGGAGTTGGCTTTCGTGGTATCGCGGAGCCTTTTGTAGTGGGCTTCGTGGATGTCGGCTACGGCGGTCAGGGCGCCGCCATCTTCTCCGGCATCAACTACCCGTTCTAGAATTCGCCAGAATCTTTCTTGTTGGTTCATCCGTGCGTGGGCCGGACGATCGGCTCGCTGCTCGGCGCAGTCGCTGGTGTCCGCTCGAGTCGTTTTCGCCCGCCCACTCTTTACCCGACGCGGTGAGGGCGCGCGCGTTCTTCCCTAGCTGAGCCACAGGGCTTACACCTTCCCAATCAACTCACGCGAGATATCGTCGAGGCATTCTTTGAACCCGTCCAGCGGCGGGTTAAGGAAGATCTGACTTAGCCCGGCCTTGCCGAGCGCACGCAATTGATCGATCACCGCTTCGCGCTGCCCGACTATCGTAGTTGCGCCTATCGTTTCCGCCGTAACAAACTTTCGCTCCTCGGGGGCCACGAAGCTGCAATGGCCAACATGCAAGTGCAGGTACCGTTCGCTCTCCGGCATCCGCGCCACGTGCGCGGCATATTCATCGTAGATTTTATCCACCCCCGGGGGCAGCGAGGTCGGTCGCGTGTAACCTGCGGCGATCGCGTGCAACGACGCCATCACCCACGGACCGGTCATCGCCTTTACCCGCGGCGAATCCAGCGCCTCGCCGGGCTTGAGCACGCACACGTGGGTCAGCGACACGATTGGCAGGTCCTTACCCGAACGGCCCGCCTTGGCGGCTCCCGCTTCGACATGCTTTCGCACCGTGGCGAGCCGCTCCGGAGTCGCGATGCCGGTAGTAATCACCCCGTCACCGAATTCCCCTGCCATCGCTAGTGTCTTTGGTCCATTTGCCGCCACGTAAAATGGAATCTTGTCATCGAGGTTGATGAAACGATGCTCGCGATGGAGATAGCGAATCTTCCGTTCCAACCCTTCAGTGCGATACAGCGCTTCGCCGCGGAGCAAGTCATGAATGACGCGTACCTCTTCGCGGAACACCTCCTGCCGCACCGGCGGCAGCCCCATCACCCGCCGCCCGGTGTGCCCAGTTCCGAACCCCAGGATCGTGCGCCCCGGCGCGAGCTGATTGATGGTTGCGACGGAGTGGACCGTTACCGGGGGGATGCGATTGGTAGCAATCGCGACGCCAGTACCCAGCTTGATGTGCTTGGAATTGATGGCCGCAAGCGCCATGCACGCGTAAGTGTCGCCCCAGATCATATGGGAATCCGGGATCCACGCATGCGAAAACCCACGCTCCTCCGCGTAAGGCACGTCCCGCATCGCGCGCTCAGGCTTGGTAAAAATCAGGGTTCCAAAATCCATCGTATCCTCCGTGACACGCGATAATAACCGACCACCGATAGTCTCCGTCAAAGCCCCGCCGCTTGAGGTGCTGGTGGAAAGGTCGCCTTTCGAAACACGAAAGGCCATCCGTGTCGGTTCCGAAGCCAGATTATTGCAGTGACAGGGGAGGGGGGAGTGATCCGCAGAAACCACAAGGCCGATTTTGCCGAGGCGGGCCGGGCGTCGTTTGCAAGGAATGGCTCGAGCCGTCACCCCGCGTCCGCTTCTCCGCCTCAACGTATTCATGTCAAACTACCCTGGGCGAAACTCATCAGGAGTCGAATGGCCAATGTCCGATCTGGAGACCTTTCGCAAAGAAATGCGCGCATGGCTGGAAGCCAATTGTCCGCCGGAAATGCGGCGTCCGCCCGAAGGTGAAGAAGATTACTGCTGGGGCGGACGTAAATGGAAATTTCAGTCTGACGCCCAGCGCCTGTGGCTGGAGCGGATGGCATCCAAAGGGTGGACCGTCCCCGAATGGCCCGCCGAGTATGGCGGTGGCGGATTGAGCCGTGCTGAAGCCAAAATTCTGCACGACGAGATGGGCGTGCTGGGCTGCCGCTCTCCGCTTGACAGCTTCGGAATCTGGATGCTCGGTCCGGCCCTGCTCAAGTACGGTAACGAGGTGCAGAAGCGCGAGCACCTCCCGAAAATCGCCCGCGGCGAAATCCGCTGGTGCCAGGGATATTCGGAACCCGGCTCGGGCTCGGACCTCGCCTCGCTGCAGACCCGAGCGGAAGATCGCGGTGACTACTTCGTGGTCAACGGCTCCAAAATATGGACCTCTTACGCCGACCAGGCCGATTGGATTTTCTGTCTGGTACGCACCGATACCAAGGCGCCCAAGCATGAAGGCATCAGTTTTGTCCTGTTCGACATGGAGAACCCCGGCGTCTCAACCTCGCCGATTCTGCTGATCTCCGGCAAATCGCCCTTCTGTCAAACCTTCTTCGAGGATGTGGCAGTCCCCAAGGCCAATCTGGTCGGGCAACTCAACAAGGGCTGGGACATCGCCAAATTCCTGCTCACTCACGAACGCGAGATGATCGGCGGGATGGGCATGACCGGCGGACGTCATCGGTCGCTCGGCGAAGTTGCCGCCGACACCGTCGGGATGGAGGACCGAACCCTGGCCGATCCGTTGCTCCGTGGTCAGATCGCGTCTTTCGAGGTCGATTCGTGGGCGTTTGCGCTCACTCTTGATAGGGTCGGGGATCTATTCAAGTCCGGGCAGGCGCATCCGGCTGTTTCCTCGATGCTCAAGTACTACGGCGCCGAGCTAAACAAGCGCCGGCTTGAGCTGATGGTTTCCGCGGGCGGCTCCGAAGCGCTCGAATGGGAGGGGTCGCGCTCGCGAGATGGCGTCACAGTACGTTCCTGGCTTCGCTCCAAGGCCAACTCAATCGAGGGCGGCACCAGCGAAGTGCAGCTCAACATCATAGCCAAGCGCATCCTCAACCTTCCTGGGGCGTAATCTCTCTGTTTCCGCAAGGTCGGTCCTTGTCAAATGGCGCTCGTACTCACCTCTGAACAGACGATGCTCCGCGACAACGCGCGGAGTTTTCTCACCAAGAACGCACCGGTGGCCCACCTCCGCACGCTGCGAGATTCCAAAAATCTTACAGGATTCTCGCGCGAGCTGTGGAAGCAATTCGCCCAGATGGGATGGGCGGGAATCCTGGTCCCGCCGGACTACGATGGACTCGGGTTGGGTCACGTGGAAGCCGGCGTGGTCATGGAGGAACTCGGGCACACGCTGACACCCTCACCGCTGCTGGCGACGTCGCTGTTGGGCGCGACCGCCATCGCGCGCGCCGGTACCGACGCGCAAAAGCGCGCGCACCTTCCCCGCGTTGCGGCAGGTGAGCTGACCGTGACGCTAGCAGTCGATGAAGCAGCCAAACATCATCCGGAAAAGACCGCTCTTCGTGCGGCGCGCGGCACCGCGGGATTTACACTGAAAGGCGAGAAGACCTTCGTCCTCGATGGGCACGTGGCGGACCTCGTGATAGTCGCCGCACGCACAGCGAGCGTCCCGGGCGACCAGCACGGTTTGACCCTCTTCCTGGTGAAGCGCGAGACCAACGGACTTAAGGCCGAGCAGATCGCGATGGTCGATATCCATAACGCGGCGCGACTTGAATTCGACGACGTTACCGTCTCCGCCGATGAGGTCCTCGGCGAAATCGATGCAGGTTGGGAACCGCTGGAAGGCGCGCTCAACGTCGGGCGCGCCGGTGTTGCGGCGGAGCTGCTGGGCGTGGCCGACGAGGCCTTTACCCGAACCGTCAGCTACCTGCGAGAGCGCAAACAATTCGGCAAGCTAATCGGCGAATTTCAGGCGCTGCAGCATCGCGCGGCAATCCTCTACTGCGAGCTCGAAATTGCCCGTTCCGCGGTGCTCAAGGCGCTACAGTCCCTCGACGAATCCTTCGCGACGGCCGCACCCGTCGTGTCGATGGCCAAGGCGAAGGCCGGCACCACGGCCACCCTCGCCGTTCAGGAAGCGGTGCAGATGCACGGTGGCATCGGCATGACCGACGAGTTCGATGTTGGTTTCTTCATGAAGCGAGCCCGAGTCGGCCAGGAACTGTTCGGGGACGCAAATTTCCACGCGGATCGGCTGGCCCGCCTAAACCACTACTAACCGGAGCGGGGTCAGTGTTAATTTTCGGGTAGCGGGAGCCCGTGCAGCTTGAGGAACGAGAGCTTGTCCCAATATCCGCGCTGGAAGGCAATCCGTCCGTCAACGATGTGAAAGAACCCGCAGCCGCGCAGCCCTTGCGGGTCGCGCCATTCCAGGATGGCCCATTCTCCGTCCTCGAAAAGGTTCTCCGGGATGCAGACCATCCGGGCCGCGGCAAAACCGGCCGCGAACATCGCTCGAATAGCCTCGTGCCCTTCGACTGGGCTTTCGGCTACCTGATGGTTGATCGCGCTCGCGTGGTAAAAGGCGCACAGCGCATCAACGTCCGCCCGATTGAAAGCCTCGACCCAAGCTTGTACGACATCACGCGGCCGCATCGCTACGTAGCCTCCTGAAATGCCTGACTGGATTTAAAAATGCCTACACATTATCGCGCGTGTGGAGCGGGATCGCACGGACGCTTCAAGATTTATCGATTCCGAACTGACCCACGCGGACTAGCCGAATCTGGGAGCGCTTCGATAACTGTGGAAGAAAGTCGCGTGTAGCTTGCGCTGAATGGACCGGCCCGCATCTTCGCTAAATTCTGCCTGGTCGGAATTGCCTTGCCCGGGGGCCTTACCAGGCATTTCATTTTGCATTGCGGATCGTGCACTAGCGTAAACGCGGGAAGCGAATCCCGTTTGCTCAAGCTCTCATTACGCACCGACTCCCGGCTTTTTCCCTTTGAAATTACCGTTCTTTTTCGACCTACTCGACCTGCAATCCGCCCCTCCAACACCATGGGCGCGGGACTTGCTCGTACTTTCGATGGAGACCAGCGGCGATGTCCATCAAGTACCAAGGCGAAACCGGAATTCGCTTCCTCTACTCGAAAGCCGGCCAGTCGCCGCTTCCGTCGCCGAAACCGCCGCGGCCTCGCGCGCCCAAGCTCAACTCGACAGCTGGACTGACTTCCAAACCCTTCGCCGCTCATGCCCAGAAATTCCGCTGCGCCTTTTCGCCCAATGAAGTCCGACACAACTTTATAATCGAAAGCTTGCCGAAGCCTTCCTGGTATAGCTCGCGCCCGTATCTCTACACCTGCGCTCGCTGCAAATGGACGTTCCGCGTCAACGACTCTTCGGGCTCTATTACCCCTCTGGATCAAAACGGTGAGGTATTACCCGAGCCAGACCGCTCGCGCCGCATCGAGACGTTCGCGCAGGGGCCGTGTGGCGTCTTCCCGGCCTTCATAGTCGAGGGCCAGACGCAGGCGCGCCGACCTGGTTGGATACGCTGAACCCGCGCTGACGTTTTTTTCTCCAGCACCGTTAGTCCCGTAGGCGGCATTCCCCCAGTTTCGCGGCGATCCCGACGGGCTCCTTCTTAGAACTGCAAATTAGATGCGGCAGCCGGTCGGGCGATTACTCAACGAACCCAAGGCGTTGGCGTCGGGTGACTGGCTCAGAGTCCACAGCGCCGAGCCAGCCTAGGCGCTTCCGAGGCCATTCTCACGCGGGTTGCACTATCGGTAATTATGCAGAGGCATTCGAACAGCATCACCAGGTCGAAGGACTCGTCTGCAAATTGGAGATCGGCGGCATTGCCGCAGATCAGTGTGACTCCAGCGGGCGTGAGATGGCGAGCTTCTGCGATGCGTTCCTCGATTGCATCG